>JBBQIH010000237.1:0-4510 GCA_038324725.1 Cyanobacteriota bacterium
CCCCCTGCGCTGCGTTCAGCTCAGCGGCCTGCTGGGGCTGCTGCGGCTGGGAAACAACAACAGCACCGGCAATGTCGGCACCGCCTGCGACGCCAGCCAGTTCAACCGCGCATGAAGCTTCTCCCTCGCCCCCACGCCGCCGCCGCCGCCGGGTTCACCCTGGTGGAACTCCTCGTGGGGGTGGTTCTCGGCGGCATCGCCCTGGCGTCGATCGCCAGTGTGGCGGTGAGCCACGTCCGCACCACCAGCCGGGTCACCTGGAACACCCAGGCCCAGCGCGACATCGCCAAGATCAATTCCTTTCTGGCGGTGGAATCCCGTGAGGCCTGCGCCTTCTCCGCAGGCGCTGCGGCCCCCGCGAACTGGGCCACGTCGCCGATGCCCACCCCCTCCCCCTGCACCCTGGCCTGCACCACCGGAGCCGCCACCGAAGTGCGGCTGCTGGTCCCGTTCAACACCGGCGTGAACGCGGCTCCGATCCCGCGGGTGATCCGTTTCTACACGGCAGTGAATGCGACCACCGGCCTCAGAGAGCTGCGTCGTGATGGGCCCGCGATCACCACCACTGGCCAGCTGAATTCCACGCTCGCCAACAACCTGACCGGATCCGTCCTGATTGATGGGGTCAATACCTTCACGGCCAATGTCTCGCCCGATTGCCGCACCTTGACCCTCCAGCTCAACCTGGATGTCCCCAACAACGGCGGCACCACCCCCCTGGAGTCGATCACGCTCACCACCGGTGTGCGGATGTTCTCCTAGGTCGCCGGCATGGCCTGGGACCACGGCTATTACTCCCACTCCACCTACACCAGCGGCTTCTTCCGGGAACTGACCCCCGCCTGGCTGGATTTCGCCGCCCTGCTCAAGGGCCATGCTCCCCCCCGCAGCGACGAGGGCCAGCCGTTTCAGTACCTCGAACTGGGCTGCGGCATGGGTTTCGGCCTCTGCCTGCTGGCGGCGCTTCACCCGGAGGGCACCTTTCTCGGCATTGACTTCAACCCCGACCACATCAGCCACGCCTCGGGGCTCTGCCGCCGGCTGGCGCTCACCAACGTGCGCTTCGTTGAAGCCGATTTCCTGGCCCTGGCCGAGGATCCCATCCTGCTGGGGCCCGGCCCGGCCTCCGGTGGTGGCTACCACTACGTGGCCGCCCACGGCATCGCCACCTGGGTGAGGGAGCCGGTGCAGCAGGCCCTGCTTGTCGTGGCTTCCGCGGCCCTGCGGCCGGCCGGACTGTTCTACTGCTCCTACAACACCCATCCGGGCTGGCTGGGGCGCACCACCTTCCAGCAGCTCTACGCCCTGGAGCGCCGCCGGGCCGATCCCGCCGATCCCCGTGCCCCATTGCGTCGTGCCATCGCCGGCCTGCGTTCCCTGCTCGGAACTGACGACCAGCCCTCTGCCCTGCGGCATGCCATTCCCCTGCTGGAAGAGGATCTCGCCGGCCTCGATCCCGACCATTTCGATTACCTCTGTGGTGAATTTGCCAACGACGGCTGGCAGCCGCTCTACGTGGCCGAGCTGCACCAGCGCTGCCAGGCCCACAAGCTGCATCCCCTCGGTACGGCCACCCTGCCGGAGTCCTTCGAGCAGTTGCTGGCCCCCTCCCTGCAGGGCCCGATCTTCGCGGAGGGCAATCCCCTGATCCGCCAGACCATGATCGACCTGGCCACCCACAAGTCGTTTCGCCGCGATGTCTTCGTCAAGGGGCTCGACCCGCTCACCCTGCAGGATGCGGAACAGCGGATCGGGATTCTGAGCCTGCGGCCGCTTCAGTTCCCTCCAGCGACGTCCTGGGGAGCGGAGGCCTTCACCTTCAGCACCAGCTTCGGCCAGGTCCAGGGGGACCCTGCCGTCTATGGCCCGGTGGCGGAACGGCTGGCAGCTGGAGCCTGCACGGTGGCCGAGCTGCAGGAGCACAGCGGCCAGTCGGCCGCGGAACTGCTGATGATCCTGGCGCTGTTCCTCGATGCCGGTTGGATCGGCTTCGATCGCGCGCGCCTGGCCAACGCCGGCAAGCTGATGGCCCAGGCGCAGCGCTGCAACGGTGTGCTGATGGACCTGATCGCCGGGAGCCGGCCCTATGGCTTCTTGATGCTCCCGGAGGTGGGGACAGGCTGGCCCATCACCCTCGTGGATGTGCTGATCCACAGGGCCATCGCCGAAGGTCTGGAGGATCCAATGCTCAGCACCTGTGTGCTGATGGGGCTGGAGCAGATGGGCGTCCACCTGCTGACCTCTGACAAAAGCCCGATCAGTGACCCCGAAGCCCAGCTGGCACGGCTGGGCACGCTCATCACCGACTTCCGCGAGCGGCGCCTGCCTGCCCTGCAGCGGCTGGGGGCCCTGCCTAAGCCGCGGCGGCGCTGATCCGCTCCGAGCCGACGTAAGGCACCAACGCCGCCGGAATCCTGACGCTGCCATCGGCCAGCTGGCCGGCCTCGAGCAGGGCGGCCATGGTGCGGCCCACGGCCAGGCCACTGCCGTTGAGGGTGTGCAGCAGGCGGGTGGTCTTGCCGTCGCGGCAGCGGATCGAGGCCCGCCGGGCCTGGAAATCGCCGCAGCTGCTGCAACTGGAGATCTCCCGGTAGGTGCCGGCCCCCGCCAGCCACACCTCCAGGTCGTAGGTGCGGGCGGCGGAGAAGCCCAGATCGCCCGTGCACAGCTCCAGGCGCCGGTAGGGCAGCTCCAGGGCCTCAAGGATCGCCTCGGCATCGCCGGTGAGCTGTTCGTGGGCGGCTTCTGAATCTTCAGGGCGGCAGAACCAGTAGAGCTCCACCTTGTTGAACTGGTGCAGGCGGATCAGGCCCCGGGTGTCGCGGCCGTAGGAGCCGGCCTCGCGGCGGAAGCAGGGGGTGTAGGCGGCGTACTTGAGCGGCAACTGCTCGGCGCTGAGCACTTCACCGCGATGCAAGGAGGTGATGGGCACCTCGGCGGTGGGGGTGAGCCAGAGGTCGTCTTCGGCGCAGCGGAAGCTCTCCTCGGCGAACTTCGGCAGCTGGCCGGAGGCGGTGAGGCTGGCGGTGTTCACCAGGATCGGCGGCAGCACCTCGGTGTAGCCGCGCTTGGCGTGGCGATCGAGCATGAAGCTGATCAGGGCCCGCTCCAGCCTTGCCCCCTGGCCCAGCAGCGTCACGAAGCGGCTCTGGGCGATGCGCACCGAGCGTTCGGTGTCGACGATGCCCAGCCGCTCGGCGATCTGCCAGTGCTCCTGGAGCTCCTCGCCCGCAGCAGGAAGCCGTGGGCTTCCCCAGCGCTTCACCTCCACGTTGTCGGCCTCGCTGCGGCCCGTGGGGCAGAGGGGCGATGGCAGGTTGGGCAGCACCATCAGCTGCTCCAGCAGCTGGGTCTCGATCCCCTTCTCTTTCTCCTCCAGCTCCGCCACCTGTTGCTTGATGCGGTTGCCCTGCTCCCGCAGCTCCTTCACCTCGTCCCCGCCCGGGGCGGCGCCGGCCCGGATCTTCTCGCCCACGTCGCGGCCGATGCGGTTGCCCTCCGCCTGCAGCTCACTGCGTTGCTGCTCCAGGTCGCGGGCCTCCAGGGCCAGTTGCTGCAGGCCTGAGAGGTCGGTGGCCAGGCCGCGCCGCGCCAGGGGGGCGGTGATCAGCGTCGGGTCGTTGCGCAGCAGGCGCTGATCCAGCACGGGAGGGCCAATCGTCTGCGGGCAGCCTACGGACCGGGCGTTCCAGGCCTGAATTCAAGATCAGGCCGCGGCTGAGGCCCATCACTGCATCGGCCCTAAGCTCAAGAAACCATCTGACTACCTAACCATGCGGTCCGTTGGCCTGGCGGAGGCGAAAGCGCAGCTTTCAGCTTTGCTGGATGCGGTGGAGTTGGGCGATGAGGTGGTGATCACCCGCCGCGGCCAACCGGTGGCCCGACTGGTGCGCGAAATCCCGGCCCTATCGAAGGACGGCGCGCTTCCCTGGCCGGAGCGGCTGCGGCGGTTTCATGGCAACCAGCCCCCCTTTGCGGGGAACGCAGTTGCCCTCGTTGGTGAACTGCGGCGGGATCGGGGATGACGCCCCAACGCCGGAATCCGATGGCGGCTCCGTATGTGGACACATGCGTGGTGCTGTCCCTTTTCCTGAACGACGCCGGCTTTGCTGCGGCGGAGCAGTGGTTTCTCGACCAAGGCCATGCTCCTCTCTGGGTCAGCCACTGGGTGCTGCTGGAGTTCGCTGGCGTGGTCTCTCTGTGCGTGCGCCGGGGTGATCTCAGCGCGGATCGCGCCGGGGCCGTCCACGCCGAATTTGAGTGCTTCCGCCGGGAACGCTTGCAACTACTGGAACCGCGGGGCACCGATTTCCTGCAGGCCAGGCAGTGGTTGCAGGAGATGGAGAGACTGTCGCTACGCAGTGGCGCCGCCCTCCACCTGGCCATCGCCAGCCGGGAGCAGTTGATCCTCACCACCGCTGACCAGTCGCTGATTGAAGCCGCCGCCAGCCTGGGTCTGGACCACCACTGGATCGGCCCTGACCCTTGAGATCTGGGGCGGAATCCGCTG
>JBBQIH010000238.1:0-4505 GCA_038324725.1 Cyanobacteriota bacterium
CCCCTGGTGGTGGACCTGGGCTGTCCGGTGGCCCCAGCGGTGGCCCACATGCGGCTGCCGGGGTTGGCCGGGGCCGGTCCGGCCCGCTGTCTCAGCGGCGGCGAGGCCCTCGATCCGGCCCGGCTGGAGGCCCTGCTGGCCCTGGGCCGTCGCTGGGGGGAGCGCCTCCCCCCAGGGCGCCCCCTGCTGCTGGCGGAATGCGTGCCCGGGGGGACCAGCACCGCCCTGGCCGTGCTGGTCGGTCTGGGGGTGGCGGCCCACGGGCTGGTGAGCGGCAGCCTGCGCCACCCCGACCATGGTCGCAAGGCGGCGCTGGTGGAACGGGGGCTGCGGGCTGCGGGCCTGACTGGGGCCGAGGTTGGGGATGGGGCCGCCGCCCGTGTGGCGGCGGCCCTGGGAGACCCGATGCAGCCCCTGGCTGCCGCCGTGGTGCTGGCCGCCGCCGCTGACGGCCGGTCCGTGCTCCTGGCCGGAGGCAGCCAGATGGCGGCGGTGCTGGCCCTGGCCCTGGCCCTGGCGCCCCCTTCCCTTCGACCGGCGATCGCCGCCGGCACCGCCCTTGGCACCACCGCCTGGGTGGCCGAGGAGGCCGGCAGCGACCTGCCCCTGCTGCTGGGCCGCATCGGCGCGCGCTGGGGGGTGGAGCCCCTGGCCTTCGCGGCCGACCTGCGCTTCACCGATCCCTGCCATCCGGCCCTGGAGGCATATGAGCGGGGCTACGTCAAGGAGGGGGTGGGGGCGGGGGGGCTGGCCCTGCTGTGGCAGCTGAGCGGCCGCTCCGGCCCCGACCTGGCCCGCCTCTGCGACCAGGCCTGCGCCAGCCTGCTGGGGCCGCCGCCGCCTACGGTCCGCTAGATGGGTGCCCCCTTCCCACCGCCACTGTCCCCGGGCCTCAGCCGCCGCACCCTGCTCCGCCTCGGTGCCGCCTCTGTTGTCACCCTGCTGGCCGGCTGCGAGCGTCAGGAGCCGCTGCTGCTGGGCAGCCGGGGCGATCTGCCCGCCGCTTGGGTGCGCCGCCTGCCCAAGCCCTGGCGCAGCGAGCTTCTGGAGGATCCCGCCCAGGTACTGGCCAGGGCGGCCGCTCCCCTGACGGGCCTGCTGCAGCTCAGCGATGGCTGGGCCGGGGAGCTCAGGCCCGGCGACCTGCAGCCCATCGGTACCCCGGCGCTGCTGGAGCGGCTCGAGCCGATGGCGGCCCCGCTGGCCCGGCTCCATGGTCCACCCGCTGGCGCCCCCCTGGCCTTCCCCTGGTCCTACGGCCCTTGGGTCCTGGTGCTGCGCAGTCGGCCCGACCTGGCCCGGCGGCGGGCCGAGGGCTGGGATCTGCTGCTCGACCCCAGCCTGGCCGGGCGGCTGGTGCTCCCCTCATCCCCCCGGGTGACGATCGCCTTGGTGGGGGAGGATCCGGAGCGCCTTCGGCGCCTGCGACGCTCAGCCCTGGCCTACGACGAGCGGGATGGTCTGAGCCTGCTGCTCACCGGCGAGGCCGAGGCTGCCGCGCTGCCTCGCCAGCGGGTGGTGGGCTTGCTGCGGCGCGATCCCCGGCTGCAGGTGCTGCTGCCCGAGGGCGGCGCCCCCCTGAGCTGGAATCTGCTGCTGCGGCCGGCCGGTCCCCATCCGGAGCCGCCCCTGGAATGGCTGGGAGAGGCCCTGGAGCCCCCCCTGCTGCCGGCCCTGCTGGCGGGCGGCTGGGTGCCGCCCTTGCCCAGGGAGCAACTGCAGCGGGTCCTGGCGGAGTTCCCGGCGGCCATCGCCGCCCTGCTGCTGCCCCCCCAGTCGGTGCTGGAGCGCTGCTTCAGCCTGCCGCCGCTGGCGGCCGCCGAGCGCCGCAGGCTGCAGCAGCTCTGGGATGGTGCCGCCCCCGTTCCTGCCGCCTAGCCCCACAGGCGGCGGCGGGGCGCCGCCGCCAGCCGCCGGTGGGTGTCGGCCAGGAGATCGGGGATGGGCAGCTGGAGTGGGCAGCGGGGCAGGCAGGCGCCGCAGCCGCCGCAGGCGGAGGCATCCACCTGCTCCCACCAGTGGCCGGCCCGCCCGATCAGGTTGTAGCGCTCGCCTGCAAACGCTTCCATGCCATGGCCCACGGCCAGGTTGCGCAGACGCAGCAGGGCAGGGATCGGCACGGCGTTGGGGCAGGGCAGGCACTGGCGACACTGGCCGCAGCGGTCGGCCCCGAGGCGCTCCCTGCCGGCCGTCTCCAGGCGTGCCAGCGCCGCCGCGAGGTCCTGGCGCGCGGCGGCGCTGGGGGGCTTGCCGGCGTCGGCAAGGCGAACGGCCCAGGTCAGGTCCTGGGGCTGGGCAGCCCCCAGGGTGAGGGTGCTGATCCCCTCGGCCAGCAGGAACCGATAGGCGAGCTCCAGCGGCGCGAAGGGGGCGCAGTCGGCCGTCAGCTCGACGGGCGGAGCATAGAGACGACCGCCCTTGTCGGCCGGGGAGATGGCCATGACGCCGAGTCCCGCCGCCAGGGCCTGGCGGGCCAGGGGCAGCCGCTCCTGGTCGAACAGATGCACATGCAAGCTGCAGAAGCTGAAGCGGTGGCTGTCCAGGGCCGCGGCGATCAGTGCCGTGTCTCCGTGGCTGCTGAAGCCCACCTGGCCCACCAGCCCCTCCCCTATGGCCCAGGCCAGCAGCTCGGCCCCTGGCCCCGAAACGGCCCAGGCCAGATGCTCCGGCCGGTTGAGGCCGTGCACCGCCAGATTGTCGAGTCGTTCGATCCCGAGGCGTTTCAGGCAGGCCCGCAGCTGGCTGCGGCCGTCCTCCAGCGCCAGGCCGGGCAGCAGCTTGCTGGTGAGCACCAGGGCGGAGCGACCGGCCGGATCGCGCGCCGCCAGACGCTGCAGGGCCCGTCCGAGGAAGGCCTCGGCGGGGCCGTAGGCGGGGGCGGTCTCGATGTGGTTGATCCCGGCCGCCAGGGCCGCCACCAGCACGGCGTCCATGGCCTCCGGGGAGTCCAGGGCCCGCATCGTGCCGAGGGTGAACACCGACACCGGCCTCCCCGTCCCGAAAGATCGCCGTCCTGCCGGCAGCGGCGGCCCTGGGTCTTGGGGATCAGGCGCCAGAGCCGCCGCCCTCGGGGGCGTCCTCCGGGCCGAGATCAGGCTCGGCAAGCGTGCGACCGATGTGGCGGATCAGGTCGGCCGGGCTGGTGCGGTCGAGGAAGCGGCGAAAATCCTCCTGGTCTTCGGCATCGGCCTCCGCATCCACCGGGATCGAGGCATCGGCCACCACCTCCTCGAGCATCCAGATGCCGCTGTCGGTGCGCAGGGCCAGGGCGATGGCATCGCTGGGCCTGGCGTCCAGCTCGATCGGGCCGTCGTTGCCGTCCTGGAGCTTGAGCACGGCCCGGAAAGTGTTGTCCTCGATCGCATGAATGATCACGCGCTCCAGTTGCAGGCCGCCGGCCTCCAGCAAGCTGGCCATCAGGTCGTGGCTGAGGGGCCGGGGCGGCCGTTCCCTGTTCAGGCCCGCGAGGATGTTCTGGGCCTGGGCCTGGTCAATCCAGATCGGCACCTGCCTGCGGCCGGCAGGGTCTCGCAGCAGGACGATCGGGCTTCGGCTGGCCGCATCCAGGGCGATCCCGGCGACACGCATTTCAACCATGGTCGGGCCCGCTCCTCGCACGTGATGGTCCCCGTGAAACGATTATGACCACTGCCGCCGCCTCAGGGGATGTTCACCGGACTGGTGCAGGCCATCGGCAGGCTGGAGCGGAGTCCGGCTGGTGTGCGGGTGCGCACCGACCTCGGCCCCCTGGCCCTGGGGGACAGCGTTGCTGTCGACGGGGTCTGCCTCACGGTGGCCGAGCTGCTCTCTGACGGCTTCCGGGCCGATGTCAGCGCGGAGACCCTGGGCCGCAGCACCCTGGCCGAGCGGGCCGCCGCCGGCGGCTGGGTCAACCTGGAGCCGGCCCTGCGCCTGGTCGACCGCCTCGGCGGCCACCTGGTCAGTGGTCATGTCGACGGCCTTGGAGAGATCACCACCATCCAGCGCGAGCCCGACGCCTGGCGGCTGGAGGTGGCCTGGGCGGATCCTGCCTACGGCCGCTACGTGTGCGAGAAGGCGAGCGTGGCGCTCGATGGCATCAGCCTGACCGTGGCTGGCTGTGAGGCCGACGGAAGCCGCTTCTGGATCGCCGTGATTCCCACCACCTGGAACGGCACCACCCTGGCGGGGCGCCGGGTGGGCGAGAGGGTCAATCTGGAGGCCGATCTGCTGGCCAAGTACACCGAGCGGCTGCTGCGGCCGGCTGGGACGGCGGCGCCGGAGGCCACACTCTCCTCCGCCTGGCTCGCGGAGCACGGCTGGGGTTAGACGGCCGGCGCCGGATCCAGACCCATCCGATGCTGCGAGTCATCAACGCCCGTGGTCAGCGACGGGCTCCCTTGTCACGCTGACGACAGCGAGAACGGCGACGATGATCACTCCCGAAGCCCCGTCCTCCCGCCAGGCCATGGGGGCCGCCCTGCGCGCCTTCACCCTGGCCGAGGGGGTGATGCTGCTTGTGCTGG
>JBBQIH010000239.1:0-4492 GCA_038324725.1 Cyanobacteriota bacterium
ACGGCCCAGAGCAAGGCGGCGGCGGCGCTGCGGGGGGAACGCCGTATTGCCCTCACCGGCACGCCGGTGGAGAACCGGCTCAGCGAGCTGTGGGCCCTGATGCAGCTGCTCAATCCCGGCCTGCTCGGCAGTCTGCGGCAGTTCCGCGACCAGTTCGCCCTCCCGATCGAGAGGGACCACGATGTGGAGGTGGCCGCCCGGCTGCAGCGGCTCACGGCCCCCTTCCTGTTGCGTCGCCTCAAGAGCGACCGCGGCATCTTGCCCGACCTGCCAGACAAGATCGAGCAGAGCGAACCTTGCACGCTCAGCAACGAGCAAGCCAGCCTATATCAGACTGTGGTGGAGGAACTTCTGGCGGCGGCCGAGAGCAGCGACGGCATCGAACGGCGCGGCCTGGTGCTGGCCGGTCTCACCCGGCTCAAGCAGGTGTGCAACCACCCGGCCCACTACCTGGCAGATGGCTCGGCACTGCCGCGGCGCTCCGGCAAGCTCGATCGCGTCGAGGAGCTGCTCGACGCGATCCTCGACGCCGGCGAGAAGGTGCTGATCTTCAGCCAGTTCGCAGCCTGGGGGGAGCGGCTGCGGGCCCACCTGCAGGGTCGTTACGGCGGCGAACCGCTGTGGCTGCACGGCGGGCTGACGCGGCGGGTGCGGGACGCGATGGTGCAGCGCTTCGCCGAGGTCGATGGCCCGTCGATCTTCCTGCTCTCGCTGAAGGCGGGTGGCACCGGCCTCAACCTCACCGCCGCGGCCCATGTGATTCATTTTGATCGCTGGTGGAATCCGGCCGTTGAGGATCAGGCCACCGACCGGGCCCACCGCATCGGCCAGCGGCGCACCGTGCATGTGCACAAGCTGGTGTGCAGCGGCACGATCGAGGAACGCATCGACGCCATGATCCAGAGCAAGCGCGACCTTGCCGAGCGGGTGGTGGGAACGGGGGAGCAGTGGCTCACCGAGCTCTCCACTGGCGAACTGCGGGAGGTGATCAGCCTGCGTCGGGAGGCACTCACTCCATGAGCCCGCGCCAGCCGCCCCCGGCAAGGCGCTGGTGGTCGCAGCGGTTCATCGACGTGCTCGAGGGCTATGGGCTGGGCGGCCGGATGGAGCGGGGCCGGCGCTATGCCAGAAGTGGCCAGGTGCTGAGCCTGGAGGTGGGCCCGGGGCGGCTGGCGGCCCGGGTGCAGGGTTCGCGGCGCACTCCGTACAAGGTCACGGTGGAAACGGAGCTGCCCGATGCAGAGGAGTGGCAGGCGATCGAGGCGGTGTTCCGCCAGCGGCTGGGCTGGGCGGCGAAGTTGCTGGCCGGCGAGGTGCCCGAGGATCTCGAAGTAGGCTTTCACCAGGCGGGTGCGGATCTGTTCCCTGCACGCTGGAGCGACCTGGAGGCCGCCTGTAGTTGCCCGGACTGGGAGGTGCCCTGCAAGCACATCGCCGCCAGCCTCTATGTGTTCGCCCAGCGGCTCGATGACGACCCCTGGCAACTGCTGGCCTGGCGCGGGCGCCAGCGGGATGTGCTCATGCGACGGCTGCGGCCGACCGCGAAGGCCACGGCGGCCGATGGGCCTGAGGAGGCCCTGCCCCCGTGGTGGCCCCAGGGGCTGGTGGCCCGGCCTGGTGAGCGCCTGGTGATCCCCGATCCCCTGCCGCCGGATCCACCCGCTCGGGTGCTGGAGCGCCTGGGGCCGATCCCGGTGCCGGTGGCGTTGGCGCAGGGGCTGGTGGGGCTTTACGGCGCGATCACCACCCCGCCGGCGGAGCCGGACGCCGAGGCGGAGGGCTGAAGGCTCCGCCTTCAGAGCGTCACCCCCATCGCCGCCAGGACCGCCTCCTCCACCCACACCGACACCGACCCACCCGGGCAGTGCCATTCCGCCCAGCCATCGCCGTTGGTGGTGATCGGCGCCTGGATGTGCCCGGTCAGGTCGCGGAAGCTGGTGTGGCGCTTCCCCACCTCCATCCACTTGTTGCCGGCGGGCCCGTCGCTCATCAGCACCGCCATGGCCCCGGGGTGGCCCGGGGTGCCCAGGCGTGTCCAGCCGATGGTGTTGACGTGGTCGAGGTAGTCGTACTGGGGGCCGTAGGCGCAGTGGCTGCGGGCCAGCAGGAAGCGGTCGATCAGGAAGCGGTGGCTGGGCAGCACGATCCGGTGCTCCTGCCCGTCTTTTCTGTCGGTGTAGTCGGCTCCGTAGTAATCGGCATGGAAGATGCAGGGATAGCCCTGGTCGCGCAGCAGGATCACGGCGTAGGCCAGGGGTTTGAACCAGGCCTCCACCACCGATTCCAGCGATTGCAGCGGCTGGGTGTCGTGGTTGTCCACCAGGGTCACCGCCAGCAGGGGCAGCTGCTGCATCAAGGTGCCATCAAGCAGCCGGCGCATGTCGTAATGGCCGCCGCTGCGGCTGGCCTGGTGAAAGTTCATGTGCAGCGGTGCATCGAACAGGCTCATGTGGCCGCCGGTGTTGGCCGCATACCAGTGCAGGCTTTCGATGTTGTAGGTCCAGTACTCCCCCACCACGAACAGATCGCGCTGGGCATGGTCCTCCAGGCTGCTGATCCAGTCGAGGAAGAAGTCGCTGGCGATGTGTTTGATGGCATCGAGCCGGAAGCCGTCGGCGCCCACGTGGTCGAGGGTCCACAGGCCCCAGTGCTTGAGCTCGCCGCGCACCTCGGGATGGTTCACGTTGAGGTCGCTGCCCATCAGATAGTCGTAGTTGCCCTTCTCCAGATCGACGTTGCTCTCGAAGCCGGCCCCCTGGGTGCGCCAGATCGCCTTGAAGTTGGGATCCAGGCTGTTGTGGTCGACGGCGTCGAAGTGATACCAGTGCCACTGCATGGATGAGTAATGGTTGCCGCGGCCATCGAAACGGAACCGGGTCCAGGCGCTGATCGTGCGTTCCTCCCCCAGGGGCTGGTTGCGGTCCGCCGGGTCGTAGGGGGTGGCCCGGTACTGCTCCTGATCGTCGGCGTTGAGCTTGTGGTTGAACACCACATCGGCGTAGACCTGGATGCCGGCCTCGCGGCAGGCCTGGACGGCCTCCAGATACTCCTGTTTGGTGCCGTACTTGGTGCGCACCGTGCCCTTCTGGTCGAATTCGCCCAGGTCGAACAGGTCGTAGGTGCCATAACCCACATCCCACACACTGCCGCCCTTGCCGGCCGGCGGCAGCCACAGGGCCGTGATGCCCGCCTGGGCCAGGGCCGGCGCCTCCTGGCGCAGCCGCCGCCAGTGGCCGCCGTCGCCATCGCTGTACCAGTGGAACCACTGCATCAACGTGCCGTTGAACTCCGTCGGTGCCGCCAGCCACTCCTGCAGCAGCGCCACCGACGCCGCGCCGGTGTCGAGGGCCGGATCCCTCTCGACGGCGAGAACCTCCTGCTTGAGCGCTTCAAAGAGTGAGGCCATGGGGCTGGCGGCGGAGGCAGGACCCACCGCTAGCAGCGTTGTCCCCAACCCGCCGTAGCGCCGCTGCCCTGGGGCCGTCGTGGCGCGTTTCAGCGGATGTCGTAGCGAAGCCAGCGGCAGTCGATGCCGCCATTGCTCACCGGCACCCGGCGGCTGGCCTTCATGCGCAGGGCCCCCGTCAGCGCCGGGTTGCCGCTCAGCAGCCACAGGGTCCAGCCGCTGCAGCGCTCCTTCAGCATCCGCCCCAGATCGCCGTAGAGCGCCTCCAGGTCATCGTCGCCGCCGAGTCGCTCGCCGTAGGGCGGATTGCACACCAGCACCCCGGGCGTCTCGGGGGGCTGGAAATCGCGGCAGTCCCCTTCCTGCAGGTCGATCCAGTCGGCCACGCCGGCCGCCGCCGCATTGCTGCGGGCCATGGCCAGCACGGCCGCATCCCGCTCCATGCCCACGACCGCGGCCAGAGGGTCGCCACCTGGGAGGTTGTTGCGGGCCATGGCGATGGCCGCGGCCCGTTCCCGCTGCCACAGGGCGGCATCGAAATCGGGCCAGCGCTCCAGGCTGAACGGGCGTTCCAGGCCCGGGGCGCGGCCGAGGGCCCTGCAGGCGGCCTCGATCAGCAGGGTGCCTGAACCGCAGAAGGGATCGGCCAGCGGCACGCTCCCGTCCCAGCCGGTGTGGGCGATCAGCCCGGCGGCCAGGTTCTCCTTGAGGGGAGCCAGGCCCATGGCAGCCCGGTACCCACGCCGGTGCAGGCTGGCGCCGCCGCCATCAAGGCTCAGCACCGCTTCGGGGCCGCTGCCGCCGGGGCGCCCGGGGCTGAGATGCAGGTGCAGCACCAGGTCGGCATCGTCCAGGTCCACCGAAGAGCGTGAGCCCCACACCTGGCGTTGCTGGTCCACCAGGGCGTTCTTCACCTGCAGAGCGCTGTAGTGGCTGTGGTTGAGGCCGGGCACGCTGCCGCTGGCTTCCACCCGGAAGCTCAGCTGCGGCGGCAACCAACGCTCCCAGTCGGCGGCCCGCTGCACGCCGTCGTAGAGCTCCTCACGGCCGCGGCAGGGGAAGCGAGCCAGCTGGCGCAGGAAACGG
>JBBQIH010000240.1:0-4488 GCA_038324725.1 Cyanobacteriota bacterium
AAAGGACGGGTCAGCGAACCCGTCCCCGAAGAACGTCTTAAGAATTGTAAATGCACGCCCCATGCAGGCGCGCGGTCGCTTTAAGCGCGTCTTGCGAGGCCCGCCGTCACGATCGCCGCGACCGCGCGCCAGGATCTTTACGTTCCGTTACATCAGTCATGACGGTCGGCGAGCTCTATCTCGAATCCCTCTCTACAGGGATCATCACCCCCACCGAACTCTCTTGGCTCGCCCATGGCCAAGACCGCTTCTCCCGCCTGGAGGAAGCCACCGCCCTGAGGCTCGGTCGCCTGCTCGATCAGGGCGACATCCAGCTGGGCTGTCGTCTGGTGTCTGCCGATACCCCTGCCCCCGAGGCGTTCACACCAGGCGCCCTGGAGGAATGGATCGAGCCACTGGGCCGGCAACGGCATCGCTGACGACAGTCACAACGCTTCACGATCGTTTACACTCACTTCAAGTTTCGCAAACAAACTCCATCCATGACCGACTCCACCACCCGCTTCGGTTTCGTTGCCTTCGCTGAAACCTGGAACGGCCGCCTCGCCATGCTTGGTTTCGTGATCGGTCTCGGCACCGAGATCCTCACCGGCCAAGGCATCCTCGCCCAGATCGGCCTCGGCTGATCAACCGAAAGGTTCGCCAGCTTCAGCCCGGATGGTTTTGCCATCCGGGCTTTGATGTCTGCAGCGTTCACCCCGATCCGCCATGGCGCACGCTCTTGTCTTTGTACTGGCCCCCGAAGGTGCCCTGCCCGGTGATGGCGTGGCCTGGGCCGATCTCCTGGCCGCCCAGCGCCTAGGCGTCGGCAGCGGCGTCGCCCTGCGCATGTACCGCGCCGCCACGCCAACAGACCAAAACCTTGACGACCTGGTCGCCTCGGGTCAGGCCAACGTCAGTGGTGCCGACCCGTTTGAGCCCCTCCGCAACGATCCCTGCCAGGACGAATCCTCCCCCTCCGCTGAGGTTGGATCCGTCCGCAGGCTGATCTGTGACGCCTTGGTCCCCCATCTGGAACCCCGATCCCTCTGGCTCGGGGCCTACGAACTCAGCGGTCCCGAGTTGCAAGACACCGGCCATCCGGCTGATCGCCTTGGCATCGAGACGATTCGGTGCCTCGATCAGTTCTCCCTGAGGGAAGCCGACAACGAAACCTGCTGGTTCTATCCCACCGAAAACGGTGACTATTTCTGCTGGGAGAACCAACGGTCCCTTGGTCTTTCACCTGGATATCCAGCCGATCCCTGCATTCAGCAGGGCAAGATCCCCTACGAACGCAGTGACCTGAGGCTGCTTTGGTCCTTGATGGCCGATGACCAGGCCCTGACCTGTGTCGGCCTCACCTATCAGAGACGCAGGATCGAATGGCCCGTGGTCGCTGCGGATCCTGAACCGTTCGCCACTTGGACCTCGTTTCGGGTCGACACCATGGCGGATGACAACTACCGGGAAATGTCCAGCATCACCGTCTTTCCCAGCTGAAAGATCCCCTTCAGCTCGCCTGTTCGTAGAGCTGCTCGAGCCGTTCGCGGCTGAGGTCCACATAGAGAACCTCTTCCCCCGGGGCGGGAGCTTCAGGATGGGATGGCCGCTTGGCCGGCATTGTCGAGGCGCTGCGCAGGTTCTGGGTCATCAGGGCAAAGGCACCGCCGGCAATCACCGCGAAACTGACCATGTAAACAATGGGGAACAGGGCTTCCAGCATGGGTCTCTCTCGTTCTGCCGATTCTATTGTAAAGATCTGTTAAACGTGGCTGCCGCTCCAGACTCGCGGACTCACGGATTGAGCCATTCCTCCTGCCAGCCCGTGTCAGCTCGCCAGCTGCGTCGCCTGTGCGGGTGACCCAGCAGCTCCAGCAGCTCCACCCATTGCAGCTGCACCCGCAGCAGTTCGAAATGTTCCGGCCTCGGCGCGCCGTCCTGGAGTTCCCGTGGAAACGGCGCGTCTGGCTGCAGGGGTTCCCCCGGCGCCGGCCAGCCCCAGAGGGCGCGGCCCCTGGGGGTGAGGGCCTGCCAGTGGCGTTCCAGGGCCTGCCGTTCCTCGTCGCTTCCGAGCTGGAGCCGGTGGCCTCTGAGGCGAAACTGGCAGCGGGCCCTGGGGAGCACCCAGCAGAGTTCCAGTGCTGCCATCCCTTTCAGTTCGCCGCTTTTGGCGCTGCGGCGGTCGGTGAGCAGATCGAGGCCCGTCGCTCCAGACCAGCAGCGGAACACCAGGGTGCGCACCCGAGGTGTGCCGTCCTGGGCCAGGCTGGCCAGCTGCAGCCAGCGGGCCTGGGGCGAGCGTCCCTGTCGCTCCAGCGCCCCGCGCAGCAGCGGGCGCCAGGGGGGCAGGGGCTCGTCCAGGGTTGGCGTAGGGATGGGAACCGGCATCGGGTGTGGCCTATGGCGCGGGCTTTTCGGCCACCACGGCGAAGAACGGATCCCCCTGCCCCCCCAGCCAGCCTTGGGGGCCCTCGGCCCGGGTCGACTCGGCGATCAGCTGCGGGGCCGGCCATCCCTGGGCCTGCAGCACCCGGCTGATGTAGGCGAGGTGATCCCTGTCGCTGCCGTCGGTCCAGACCTGGGGCGCCTTCTGGAAGAACATCCGGTTGGAGAAGGCCACGATCATCTGGCCGGCGGGACGCACCACCCGCAGCAGTTCAGCCGCCACCGGTTCGGGGCGCTGCAGGTACTGCCAGCCCGCCACCATCAGCACCGCATCCACGCTGGCGTCAGCCAGGGGAAGCTGCTGGTCCTGGTTGAGGTTCTGCAGCCAGTGGCGGTCCAGGCGGGGGTTCGCCGCCAGCTCGGCGTCGTTGAGGCCGTGGCCGATCACCTCCTCGTAGCGAATGTCCTCCGGCAGGTGACTCACCCAGCTGCTCATCAGATCCAGCACCACCGCACAGGGGGGGATCCGCTCGCGGTAGAGGGCCGTCAGCCGGCGGCGGAAGGCGCCGTCAAGGTGCTGCACAAAGCGCGGCTCGGCATAGAAGAGGCCATCGTCGGAGCCGTCCAGCTTGCGCCGCTCCGCTTCGTTCAGCACCAGCACCGCCATGGCTCTCGGGGATCTGTTCTGCTGCCATGGTGGCGAATCGCAGCGCCCGAGGCGGCGCTTTCTGCCATGACCCCTGCCGTTCCGCCCCCTTTCCTGGTGCTGGCCGCCGACGACCCCGAGCTCCTGGCCGTCTTCTACGGCGCCCTGCTCCAGACCACCCCCCTGGCGGGAGCAAGCTCCCGCCACTGGCGCTTGCTGGGGCCAGGCGAGGGCCGGCTGGAGATCTATGCCCCGTCGCGCCAGCGTCCCCGCCCCCGCGGCGAGGGCCGCCTGGCCCTCTGCTTCTCCCGTCCGGCGGGGGAGGCCCCACCCCTGCAGGTGCTCCGCGACTGGCACACCGCCATGCTCGACCTCGGGGCCATCCCGGTGGAGCCACCGCGGCAGGAACCCTTCGGAGCCGAGGCCTGGCTGGCTGATCCGGAGGGAAACCGTTTGCTGCTGTTGGTCAGCGCCGCCTGAGCTGCAGCTGGCTGGCATAGGGGCCGCGGCCATCCAGGCAGGCCGCGCCGCAATGGGCGCCCAGGCTGATGGCCTGTTGCAGGCCCCAGCCGGCGGCCAGGGCCGTGGTGACGCCAGCGGCGAAACTGTCGCCGGCCCCATAGGCATCCAGCACGGGGCCCTGGCGCGGCACGGCGGCATAGCGGCCACCGGGATCCAGCACCCCACCCCTTTCGGCCTCGGTGCCGATGCGGAGCCGGGGCGCCGGATCCAGATCCCCTGGCGAATAGGTCTCACCGGGATCGGTGGCGCTGCCGATCAGGGCATCGAGGCTCACGCCCGCCGCGTTCAAGGTGGGCAGGCGCACCCGCGGGGTGGCGGCCAGCACCCGGGCCCGCCGCGCCAGGCGCAGGCCGCCGGCATCGGTGGCGGTGACGAACACGCCGTCGGCCCCGGCCAGTCGCTGCCACGGCAGCCCATCGGCGCCGTTGGGCCTCAGCCGCTCGCCGATCACCGTGATGGTGCGCTCGCCGCCGGCGTCGATGAAGGTGATTCCCCGCCGGGTCGGGGCCTCGCGCCAGGCGATGTGCAGCTCCAGCCCCAGGGCTTCGAGTTCAGCGGCGGCTCGGTGCCCGATCGCGTCGTTGCCCAGGGCGGTGAAGAAAGGAAGGCGCTGCCCTGTGAGGCGGGCCATCTGAACCGCCACCACGGCACCACCTCCGGCGGGAAGCTCACAGAAATCGTTGGCGTGGAGGATCTCCCCAGCTACCGGCAGTTGCGCCACGCCGATGAAGCTGACCATCTCCACATGGCCCACCACCGCCAGGGCCAGGGGTGGCAGGGGCGGCAGAGCGTCAAGGGGAAGGGGGAGGAGCGGTTCCACTCAGCTGGAGGCGGAGGTGTAGAAGCGCAGGGCGAACTGCCAGAACCAGCGGCTCAGTGCCAGGGAGCTGGCAGCCACGA
Organism: Cyanobacteriota bacterium; assembly: GCA_038324725.1. Taxonomy (GTDB): domain Bacteria; phylum Cyanobacteriota; class Cyanobacteriia; order PCC-6307; family Cyanobiaceae; genus Cyanobium. The sequence continues at coordinate 4,436 of JBBQIH010000240.1, forward strand.
CGCCGCCGGCCAGCAGCCAGGGGCCGGAGGCCCGCCCCAGGATCGCCTCGGCG
>JBBQIH010000241.1:0-4484 GCA_038324725.1 Cyanobacteriota bacterium
GGGCAAACAGCCACAGGGAGCGGTTCATGCCCAGCCGGCCGAACAGCAGGCCCCCCAGCAGCGTGCCCACGATGGTGGCGCCGATGCCCCAGCCCGCCAGCACCGACCCCACCACCTCGGGGCTGAAGCCCTTCTGGATCAGGAACGGCACCGCCATCAGGCCAAGCAGACCGTCGGGCCAGCGGTAGAGCAGCACCAGGGTGAGCAGGGCCACGGCCCTGGGGCCGCCGCTGCGGTGCAGGAATTCCCGCGCCGGACCCAGCACCGCCTGCCGCAGGCTGCTGACCGGGACCTCCAGGGGTTGCAGGCGCGGTGCCGTAAGGGTGAAGGGCACCACCACCAGCATCAGCAGGGCCGAGAACAGAAAGGCCAGCGGCCAGTCGTAGCGGCCGGCCAGGATGAAGCCGCCGGCCCCCACGGCCAGCATCGCCGCGCGGTAGCCCAGGTTGGAGGCGGCGGCGCCGGCGCCCCGCTCCAGATCGGGCAGCAGGTCGGTGCGGTAGGCATCGACAGCGATGTCCTGGGTGGCGCTGACCACGGCCAGCAGCACCGCCATCAGGCCGATCGCCGTCAGGCTGGCCGGATCAATGGAGGGCCGCAGCAGGGCCATGGCGCCGATCACCGCCACCAAGATGAGCTGCAGCACCAACAGCCAGCCGCGACGCCGGTCGGGCCAGGGCAGGGGCCAGCGGTCGAGGGCCGGAGCCCAGACCATCTTCAGCGTGTAGGGCAGCTCCGCCAGCCCGAGCAGGCCGATCAAGGACAGGGGGATCTGGCTGGCGGCGAGCCATCCCTGCAGCAGCCTGGTGCCCACCATGTAGGGGGTGCCGCTGGCCACCCCCTCGGCGGCCACCGCCAGGAGGCGACGCCAGGGGCGGACGCTGCTGGAGGCACGGGTGGCCATGGCCGCTTGCGGGTGGCCGAACCCTAGAAGCGACCGGTCGGACCACAATGCAGCCAGCACCGCCGCACGGCTCCCCCATGTCCTTCCTGCGCTCCAAGCTCCTGCCTGCTGCCATTGTGCTGCTGTTCGGCCTGGCCCTGTTCGCCGTCAGCGCCCGCATCTGGCTGCCCGGCGACATGGCAGCTCCCGCCCCCCTGGGCTGATCGCCTGGCCGTCCTGCTTTTACGATGCCGTGACCTGGATGGCTCCATGCCGGAAGACGGCCTGCCCTTTCCCGAAACCACCCATGAGCTGGCCCTCGATCCTGAGGTGCTGGCACGGGAGCTGGCGCAGGAGCTGCTGGGGGATCCCCTCGATGAGATCGACAGCGTCGCCCCCTCCAGTTCCGATGTGGCCGCCGAGTGCGACCTCGGCATCGAGCTTCTGAAAGGGGGCCGTGAGGAGCGACTGCAGGGGCTGCGCATCTTCTGCGAGCACCGGGATCCACGGGCCATTCCCCTGCTGCTGCCCTTGCTGAAGGCCGGCTGCCCGATCGTGCGCATGAGCGCCGTCTACGCCCTCGGGCGCAACCCCCACCCCCTGGCGGTGGAGCCCCTGCTGGGCCTGCTCGGGGCCGACGACAACGGCTATGTGCGCAAGGCGGTGGCCTGGAGCCTGGGGAACTACCCCGAGGCCCCCGTGCTCAACCCGCTGATCCGGGCCCTGGAGATGGACATCTCGGCCGTGCGGCTGTGGGCCGCCAGCTCCCTGGCCGATGCCGGCGCCACCGGCGTGGCCAAGGCCGACCCCGCCGCCGCCCAGCTGCTCCTCACCCTGCGCATCGACAGCGAGCCGGCCGTTCGCAGCAACAGCGCCTGGTCGCTGGGCCGCCTTTACATCGATCTGGTGGAACCGCGCCAGCGGGACGTGGTGGAAGCTTTGTTGCACACGATGCTGCATGACGGCGATTCCACCGTCCGGGACGAAGCCCGGATGGCCCTGGAGCAGCTGGAGCAGCCGGAGGTGCTCGAGCGGCTCCAGACCCTGGTGGATGAGGGCCTGATCAGTTGAAGGGCCTGTCGCCTGGGTGATCGAAGCGACCGCGGCCACCGGAAATCGCGGTTAAGATCCAGTTCTCCCCTGTACCGCTCACCCGGGATGGCCCAACGCACCATCCGCTTCCGTATTCGTCCTGACGGGCGGGTAGAGGAACTCGTGGAGGGCGTGCAGGGCCAGGGTTGTTCCCAGCTCACCGAGCGTATTGAGGCCCGGCTGGGCAGCGTGCAGCAACGTCAGAGCACCTCGGACGCGTTCCAGGCCCAACCCCTCGATCTCCAGGACCCCCAGATGGTTGTCCAGCACCACGGCACCTGAGCCACCGCACCTCCTTCCCTTCCGTCCCATGTCGCACTTCAGCACCGTCAAAACAGAGTTGCGCGATCGCGAGGCGCTGGTAGAGGCCCTCCGCGACCTGGGCCTTCCTCCCGCCGAGGGGGCCTGCCAGGTGCGTGGCTACCGCGGCCAGACGGTGAGCGCCGACCTGGCCATTCCCCAGGCCGATGGGGTGGACATCGGTTTCCGCTTCAATCCCGACAGCGGCAACTACGAGCTGGTCACCGACCTGGAGCTCTGGAAGCAGCCCATTCCGGTGGAGCGTTTTCTGGCCAAGCTCACCCAGTGTTACGCCCTGCGTACCATCCTGGCCAGCTCGGCCGAGGAGGGTTTCCAGGTGAGCGAGCAGACCAGCCACCTCGACGGCAGCATCGAATTGGTGGTGACCCGCTGGGACGCCTGAGCCCATGAGCGCGACGGGCCCCTGCGCCGGCCTCGATCCTTCCCTGGCCTTCAGAACCGTGGCGGCCCCGGAGTCTGAGGCGACAGGGCGCGAGCCAGTGCTCGGAGGCGCCCTGCGCCAACAGGCTGTCTGGGTGGATGAGGCCGTGTGCATCGGCTGCCGCTACTGCGCCCACGTGGCCGCCAACACCTTCGTGGTCGAACCCGACTGGGGCCGTTCCCGGGCCCTGCGCCAGGACGGCGACAGCACTGAGAGGATCCAGGAGGCGATCGACACTTGCCCCGTGGACTGCATCCATTGGGTGGCCTACGAGCAGCTGCCCACCCTGAGGGCCCAGCTCGACGAGCAGGAGATCCACCCCCTGGGTCTGCCCTCCCAGGGCCGCCGCCGCCGCACCCTGCCCCGCTCCACCCCGCCATCGTCGTGACCATCACCAGCCGGCGTTTCGGCCGCACGGGGCTGGCCATGCCGGTGCTCTCCCTCGGTGGGATGCGCTTTCAGCAGAGCTGGAGCGACCTGCCGCCCGAAGCGGTGGAGGCCGAGAGCCAGGCGACGTTGGAGGCCACCCTCCAGGCCGCCATGGCGGCGGGCTTGCACCACATCGAAACCGCGCGCCATTACGGCACCTCGGAGCGGCAGCTGGGTTGGTTGCTGCCCCGGCTGCCGGATCCCCGCCGCATCCTGCAGACCAAAGTCCCCCCCGCCGCCAACCCGGCCGCCTTCGAAGCCGACCTGCAGACCAGCTTTGACCGACTGGGCCTGGCAGGCGAAGGGGGCCGGGTCGACCTGCTGGCCATCCACGGCCTCAACACCCCGGAACTGCTGGATCAGACCCTGCGGCCGGGTGGTTGTCGAGAAGTGGCCCGCCGCTGGCAGGAGGCAGGCCGGATCGGCCATGTGGGTTTCTCCACCCATGCGCCGCTGCCCCTGATCCTGGAGGCGATCGCGAGCGATCAGTTCGATTACATCAACCTGCACTGGTACTTCATCCGCCAGGACAACCGGCCCGCGATCGAGGCCGCCACCGCCCACGACATGGGTGTGTTCGTGATCAGCCCCACCGACAAGGGGGGCCACCTGCACAGCCCGTCGCAGCGCCTCTGCGAGCTGTGCGCGCCGTTGCATCCGATCGTCTTCAACGACCTGTTCTGCCTGTCAGCGCCTGGTATCCACACGATCAGCGTCGGCGCCGCCGGCCCCCAGGATCTGGCCCTGCACCTGGAGGCGGTGGCGCTGCTGCCCCGGGCCGGGGACCTGCTGCCGCCGATCCTGGCCCGGCTTGATCAGGCCCGCCGAGAGGCTTTGGGGGAGACCTGGCTGGCCAGCTGGGACCGGGGTCTGCCGGCCTGGCAGGACACCCCTGGCCGCATCAACCTGCCGGTGCTGCTCTGGCTGCACAACCTGCTGGAGGCCTGGGACCTGGAGGTCTACGGCCGCGCCCGCTACGGGCTGCTGGGCCAGGGGGGGCATTGGTTTCCCGGGGAGAACGCCGATGCTCTTGATGGCACGGTGAGCGAGGCCGAGCTGCGGGCGGTGCTGGGGGCCAGCCCCTGGGCCGCCGAGATCCCCGACCGACTGCGGCGGTTGCGCCATCGGCTGGGGGGTGAGGCTGTGAAACGCCTGCAGGTGGCCTAGGCCCCTGGCGAGATGGCCCCCGGCGCGATCGGGGTTTTCTGGGGCACACCCACGGCCCGGGGGTAGGCGTCCGGACAGCGGCCGGAGGGCCGTAGCCACAGGCCGTGGCGCACGCCCCGGCCCGCGGGCAGATCGCGGCGCTCCGCAGGATCCACGGTGGCCCGCAGCACC
>JBBQIH010000242.1:0-4473 GCA_038324725.1 Cyanobacteriota bacterium
GCCGGCGGCTTCACCCCCCGGAACCAGACGCTCATCAGGGCCTTCACCATCGGTGCCGCCACCGTGCCGCCGTAACCACCGGAGTTCTCGCCGAAGGCGACGATCACCAGGGTGGGCTTGCCGGTGGCCGGGGCATAGCCACCGAACCAGGCGTGGTCGGGGCGGGGTGGATCCTCGGCGGTACCGGTCTTACCGGCCACGGGCGGCAGGCTGGGGTCGTTGAGGATCGTGGCGGTGCCGGTGGTGACCGCCTGGCGCAGGCCGTCATGCAACACCCGCAGGGTGGCCGGCTTCAGCCCCAGCCATTTCCGGGGATACTCGCGTTCCACCAGGTGGGGGGTCACCAGCCAGCCGCCGTTGGCCACCGCCGCGTAGAGCCGGGCCATCTGCAGCGGGGTGACGGTGACCGCGCCCTGGCCGATCGAGGAGGTGATCGTGTCGACCGGCGTCCAGGGTTCGCCGAGCACCTCCTTCTTCCAGGCCCGGTCCCCCAGCAGCCCGGGGGATTCCTCGGCGGCCAGCTCGCTGCCGGTGCGGCTGCCGAAGCCCAGGCGGCGGGCCGCCTTGAACATCTCTTCGGGGCCGACCATCAGCCCCACCTTGTAAAAAAAGCTGTTGCTGCTCACCCCAAGGGCGAAGGGGAAGCCGATGCTGCCGAAGGAGCCGTGGTCGGCATAACACTGGCCGTAGTAGCAGAAGGAGCCCACCGTCGGCACGGTGGATGTTTCATTGAGCTTGCCGGACTCGATACCGGCGATCGTGGTGATGACCTTGAAGGTGCTGGCCGGTGGGAAACCCTGGAAGGCCCGGTTCAGCATCGGCGCCTCCGGCCGGTTGAGGCTGTTCCACTGGGCTGTGGTGGGGCCGTCAGAAAAGATGTTGGGATTGAAGTTGGGCCGGCTGGCCATGGCCCGCACCGCACCGGTCTGGGGGTCCATCGCCACGATCGCCCCCTTGCGCACCCCGTCGAGGGCCTTCTCCGCCGCCCGCTGCAGGTCGAGATCGAGGGTGAGGCGCAGATCCTTGCCGGCCTTGGCGGGCTTGTCCCCAAGCACGCGCTGCACCTGGCCCTCGGCATTCACCTCCAGCTGCTGGCCGCCCCACTCGCCGCGCAGGTGGGTTTCGTAGACCTTCTCCAGCCCGCTGCGGCCGATGCGATCGCTGATGCGGTAGCCGTGATCCCTGAGGGCGGCGTACTCCTCCTCGGTGATGCTGCTGGTGTAGCCCATCACATGGGCCCCCAGGCTGCCGTCGGGGTAGGCGCGCAGCACGTCTTCGGACACCTCCGCCCCCTGCAGGGATCCGGCCTGCTCCCGGAAGCGCAGCACCTGCACCGGTGTCAGAGCGAGGGCCAGGGGGATACGGAAGCCTTCGGCGTTGGCGCCGCTCTTGCGCTGGGCCTCGAGCCGGTCGGCGGGCAGAGCCAGCAGGGTGGCGAGCCGGTCGCGCAGCTCGGGCCAGCGGCGGTCGTCGACCTGGAGGGGCTGGAGGTAGAGGTTGTAGGTGAGGCGATTGGTGGCCAGCACCCGGCCCTTCCGGTCCAGCAGCCTCCCCCGCACGGGGTTGCGCGGCAACAGGCGGATCCGGTTCTCATCGGCCATGGCCCGGTTCTCGGCCCCATGCAGCAGCTGGAGCCAGGCGAGCCGGCCGAGGATGGCCGCCAGGATCAGCAGCATCACAGTGAGCAGGAGGGCGGCCTGATGGCCCGTCCCGGTATGGCGGGTGGTGGAGGGGCCGTCCCCGCCGCCGGCAGCGCGCACCATCAGGCGAGCCGGCTCTGGAGCAAGGCCAACCGCGCCTCGATGCGCCCCAGGGCCGCCAGCAGTTCGGCCGGGTCCGCCGGAGTAGGCGGTGGTGGGGTAGCCCAGGAGGCCGGGCCCGCCTCGGACCCGCTCACGACCTGAGCTTCCTCGGCGGCAACATCGCGCACCTCCACCTTCATCACCGGGTTGCCCAGGCCGGGTTGGAAGCGGTCGAGATTCTCCCGCACCTCGCTGGCCGCTGGTTCGCCCTCCTGGCGCAACTGGCCGAGGGGATCGGCAGTGGTGCCGTCGAAGGCAGCGAGCACCTCGGCCGCACCCCCCTTGCGGGCCCGCTCCACCACCGCCAGCCCCACCGGGAGCACGTCCTGCATCAGGGCCAGACGCAGCGCATCAAGAGGATCGGCAGCCATGTCGTCGCCAACGAGACCAGGCTTTCCAGTCTGACGTGCGGAACGGCCCGCTTCAGGGTGCCGGACGCTGCACCCCGGGAGCGACGATCACCTGGCCGCAGAACCGGGTGCTGCCGAGCCACCAGCCTGCGGCGACGGCCAGCACCAGCAGGACACTGAAGGGGAGCAGGGCCTGGCGGGTGCCCTCCAGGGAAAGCCACTCCATCCAGCCGCGCAACAGGCGGTCACGGTCGAAGCGGCGCCGCTCCCGCAGGCTTTCCTTACCGCGCCGCTCGAGGGCCCGGGCCACCCAGCGCTCGAAGGCCTTTTTCTTGGTGACCGCCATCTTGCGTTCCACCTCCAGCAGGTGGCCGGCGCTGAGGTCGGGGTTGAAGGTGCTGATCAGCTCCAGGCTCTTGAGAAACATCTCCACCGCCCCTTCCTTCACTGCCAGGTCGGCCGGATCGAGGGCCTCCCAGTCGAGTTCGGGATAGAAGCGCAGGCGGTTGTTGCGGATCTGCTCCTCCGGCAGCTGGCCCGGCTCCCGCAGCCAGCGGTCGGTGTTGGCATCGAAACGACGCCAGTAAAGGAAGGGATTGAGGAAGACGGTCTTGCCGGCCAACAGGATGCTGTCCTGCTGCAGGCGGCGGTGCAGCTGGGGGTCGTGCTCAGCCCCGGCAGGGCTGCCAGCGACGACGGGGGAGACGGAAGGCACGGAGTCAACGGCCGGGTGCCGATGTTATCGAAGTTGGCCCCGAGAGGCCAGCCTGGGCCAAGGGCTTTCTGCGACGATGCCGCAGCTGACGTTGGCTGAGGCCCCAGGCAGGAGTCAGAAGGGGCGTAGATGGATCAGGAATAGAACAAAGCCAGATCCAGTCCGTGAAGCGTTTCGTTCTCAACGAATCGCCTTAGTTCTCGGCTCTCAAGAACCTGCTTAGCCTGTTCACGGAAGGGACTTGCATTGCGAACTCTATCCGGGAGTTGGAACCCCAAAGCCTCACCAAACTGAGGGGCCAGATTTTCCGTTTGGAAGACCTGCAGTCGCAGGCTCGCCACACTGCTAATGAAGCGCGACTTGACTCTGTCTCGAAGCACTGGCAGCAGCCCTGGGAAGCGCTTGATGGCTTTCATGGTGAGACGCATGTCCCGGGGCAGGAGATGCTGAAATGCTGGTCTTGTGCTCTGCACAAGTGCTAGAAAGTCCGCCTCTACGAAGTCAGGCTCTCCACGAACGACATACCGGCCGGACCCTTCGTCCATAACCATGTGGCGGTGCGGTGAGAAATAAAAGGAGACGAGACGCTCAAATGGCTTTCGGACACAGGAATAGATTTGGCGCTGCCGCAACGAGGGGTCGATGAGGAAATACGTCGATAGCGGCTGATGCTTGGAATGGGTCAGCGTTCCGCGAATCTCAAAGCGATCAATACCGTCTCGAAAGCCGCCACTGACCATGGCGTCACAGCTAAGGCCTGCCTCAATGAGGGCAGCTTGAATGGTGTTTCCCCCCGTCTTGGGAACATGGATAAAGACGCATGTCTCACCTTGATGAGAAAAGAGCATAGGAACTCAGCCTAATCTTTTTTGCAATTTAAGCGTGATGATCAGCTGACAAGTGAATCTCACTCCCACTCGATCGTGCCGGGGGGCTTGCTGGTGATGTCGAGCACCACTCGGTTCACCCCCCGCACCTCATTGACGATGCGGTTGGAGATCAGCTCCAGCAGGTCGTAGGGCAGGCGCGACCAGTCGGCCGTCATGCCGTCCTCGGAGGAAACGCAGCGCAGCACGATCGGATAGGCGTAGGTGCGCTTGTCGCCCATCACTCCGACGCTGCGCACCGGCAGCAGCACGGCGAAGGCCTGCCAGATCTCGTCGTAGAGGCCGGCGTCGCGCACCTCCTCGCGCACGATCAGGTCGGCGTCCCGCAGGATGTCGAGCTTGTCGTCGGTGACCTCCCCCAGGATGCGGATCGCCAGGCCGGGGCCCGGGAACGGGTGCCGCCCGACGATCTCCTGGGGCAGACCAAGGCTGCGCCCCACCTTGCGCACCTCATCCTTGAACAGGCGACGCAACGGTTCGACCAGCTTGAACTGCAGATCCTTGGGCAGGCCGCCCACGTTGTGGTGGCTCTTGATCTTCACCGCCACCCGCTCGCCGGTCTTGGGGTCCACGTTGGTGCCGGCCGATTCGATCACATCTGGATAGAGCGTTCCCTGGGCGAGGAAATCGAAGGGGCCGAGCCGTTTGCTCTCCTGCTCGAACACACGGATGAATTCGGCTCCGATGATCTTGCGCTTGTCTTCGGGATCGGTGATGCC
>JBBQIH010000243.1:0-4470 GCA_038324725.1 Cyanobacteriota bacterium
AATGCCCGCAACCTGGAGGCCCTGGGGGCGGCGGCGCTGGCCGAGCTGCTGCTGGAGGTGTCGAGCGGCCAGGCGGTGATCCAGCGGCGGCTGCGCCTGGCCCTGGCGGCGGCGGAGGGGGCCACAGGCGCCGCGCAGGAGGTGCGCAAGCGGCTGGCGGCGATCGATCGGGCCCGCACCTGGGTGGGCTCGGCCCGGCGGCCGGCGCTGCTGAGCGATCTGGAGGCCCAGCTGCAGGCGATCAGCGGCCCGATCGCGGCCGAAGACCCCCGGGGGGCCTGCGAGCTGCTGCTGCGCTTCCTGGAGATTGCCGGCGGGGTGCTGGCGCGCTGCTCCGACGGCACCGGTGTGGTGATCGGGGTGTTTGAGCGGGCCGCCGACCAGCTGGCACCGCTGGCGCTGGCGGCCCAGCTGGCGCCGGAGGCCCTGGCGGAGCAGGCCGCCGAGCTGCTGCTGGAGGACAGCCATGGGGCGTTCGATGGACTGGTGCCGGCCCTGAAGCAGGCCCTGGGCGACGCTGGCCTGCGGCAGCTGGAGCGCTGCTGCCGCGAACGGGGCGCCCGGGGCGGCAGCCGGCTGCTGCTGCAGATCGCCGAGACGCGGGGGGATGGGGAGGGCTATCGGGGCCAGTTCAGCGCCGCGGAGCTGCGGCGGCGCCCGATCGCCGCCGATGTGGCCCGGGTGCTGCTGGCCAGCGGCCGGGCGGCGCAGGCGCTGGAGATCCTCGATGGCGCCGGGCAGGAGCCGGCGGGCCGGCTGGATGGCGCCTGGCAGGACAGCCGCATGGCCGTGCTGGAGGCCCTGGATCGCCCCGCCGAGGCCCAGGAACTGCGCTGGCAGTGGTTCTGCCGCAGCCTCTCGATCCAGCACCTGCGGGAGTATCTGCGGCGCCTCGAGGCCTTCGAGGACGGGGAGGCGGAGGAGCGCGCCTTCGGGGTGGCCGAGCAGCACCCGAACCGCCTGCTGGGGCTGGAGTTCCTGGTGGGGTGGGGAGCTCTGCCGCGGGCCGCCCGGCTGGTGCTGGCCCACGCCGGCGACTGGGACGGGGAGGCCTACACCCTGCACAGCGCCGCCGCCGAGCGGCTCAGCGCCGCGCACCCCCTGGCGGCCACGCTGCTGCTGCGGCCGATGGTGTGGGGGACGCTGGCGACGGGCCGCTCCAGCCGCTACCGGCACGCCGCCGCGCACCTGCGCAGCTGCGATCTGCTGGCCGACCGCATCGACGACTGGCAAGGCCATCCCGACCATGCCGCCTTCGTGGGGCGGCTGCAGGAGGGCTTCGGTGGCCGCTGGGGTTTCTGGAGGTTGGTGGAGGAATGAGGCTTCACCAGCAAGGGTCGGATCGCGCTCAGGCCCAGGGAGTGATCAGCGTCAGCTTGCTCGGTTTCCACCTTCATTGTTTGCCGTAGGCGGCGTCGTGATCAGGCGCGATGGTGAGCAGACGGATGAAGTCGCCGTCACGATGGGCAGTGGCGCGGCGAGACCTGCTGATGCGCAGTGAGTAGAGGCCATCGATCCCTTTGGGCGGATTGACGCTGGTGATTTTTTCCCACTTGAGTCCAGGGTCTCGATACAGCTGATTCCAGGTGAGTTGGCGAATCTTGTTGAGCGTGTCGAGAGCTGCATGGCGCTCGGGTTTCTGCAGTGTCAGCAGATGCTCCTGAAAGACGGGGTTGTTGAGGTCCAGCTTTACCCGCGCTTGATCACGGGGCATGGCCAAGACGGCTCAGCGTGTCGTCCAGGTCGGCGTCGGCAGGAGGATGGCTGGCCGACCAGGCCATGGCGGCTTCCAGTTCGTTGGCGGCCTTCGGTTCGTGCAGCCAGCGTTCGTTGTCTGGGATCACGGTGGCTGTGCGCACGATCCAACAGCCAGGCTCGCGCTCTTCCACCAAAACCTGGCGGCCGGCGTACTGCTTGCCGAGGGAAATCTGTCCATTGGCACCAACCAGCTTGACCGCAGGGGCACGGGAGGTGCTGGGCATGGCGATGCTCTGGTTTCGTGCTGCACGTAACTCTAGCTTTCGTGCAGCACGAAAGCCAAGGCCTCACTCCTCGCCAGTTCGACATGGCTGTCACTGGTGGTGGGGGTTTGGTGGACGGATCCGACGTTCTGTACAGGCTGTACAGATCTGGAAACGGGTCGCCGCCCTGCGGCACCCCTTCGCAATGGCCTGATGAACCGTTCCGCTGACTGGCTGCACCAGGCGTCCGCCGACCTGGACCAGGCCAGGGTCAGTGCCGAGGCGGGTCATCACGAATGGGCCTGCTGCACCTCAGCCTCGGCCAGCAGGTCTGGGGCCATGGGCTGGGCCGTTCCTTCCGTGATCTGCCCGACTCTGCTGCCGCGGAGCTTGGCCAGGCCGTGGCGGATCTGGAGGATCGGCTTCGCATCCTCGATGCTCTCTACTTCCCCACCCGTTGCCCGGACAGCCTTCCGGATGGGGCCCCTACCGACCACTTCGGCCGTCTGCAAAGCGACGACGCTCTCCACCATGCCCGTGCGCTCGTTGACGCCATCCGTGCTGCGATGGCCGGAGCCCGATCAGGTGATACACCAAGTGGAGGCCTGGGCGAAGCAGCGCAGGGGTGGGCAGCGACCTGGATCTGCTGCTGATCGATGCCGCCTCCAGCGGCCCTCAGCACCGACGTCTGCTGCGCTGGCCACTGGAGCTGCTGTCGCTCAGCTGTGACGCGCTCGTGCTCACCCCCGAGGAGCACGACGCCCTGATGGCGGCTGGATCACGCTTCGCAACGGAACTGCGGCGCGATGCCCGCTGGGTGTGGTCGCGTCGTCCGGCCGAGGCAAGCAAGCCACTGAGGCCAAGCACCCCAGATCCTCTGGATGAGCGGCGCGTGGGGAGCTAACGCGCGCCGAGCAGCTCGGCGGCGATGCTCTGCTGCTGGAGCAGGGCCACGGCCTGCCGATCAAAGGAGAGGAACGTGTCGCCGCCCAGGCACTGACCCTGGTGGGCGATGACCGCATCGGCGAAATCCCCGCCGGCCTCCAGTTGCAACAGACCCACCTCCACGGCAGCGCGATCAAGGCTGACATTGCTGGCGGCCATCAGGGCCCGGATCGCGGCGGCGATCTCAGCGATCGGAAAGGCGTAGACGCTCCGCAGGACCCAGACAAACTCACAGAGGGCCGGCAGCGCCACGGCGATCTGCTCGGCGTCGCGCAGGGCCGCGATCGCCGCTTTCGACTGGGAGGGGTCGTCAGCCACCACGGCGCGCACCAGCACGTTGGTGTCGGCCGTGATCCTCATGGCTCGCCGGCCCAACCGGCCGCGGCGGCCGCCTGGATCTCCTCGAGGCTGGCCAGCTTCGGGCTGCGGCCCGCGAGGTGGCCGATGAAGGCCTCGATGCTGCCGGGGGGCTGGGCGGCGCGCACCTCGATCCGACCGTTCGGAAGGGGACGCACTTCGATCTGCTGGCCTGGCTGCACCCCGAGATGGCGCAGCAGCTCACGGCGCAAGGTGACCTGGCCCTTGGCGGTGACGGTGAGATGGGTCATGGATCCAGACCACCAACAAAGGCACTGTAAGGCGATCTGCCCTTACCGTGGGACGCTGACGCCAAGCGCTGACTGCAGGCCGCCTGTTGCCTGAAGCTGCGGCTCTTGCTGGTGGTGGTTCTGCGGATGGATTCGGCGTTCTGTACAGGCTGTACAGGTCTGGGATCGGGCCGGCCGGATAGGACCGGATCGCCCTCAGCGCCAGGGATTGATCAGCGTCAGCCCGCAGCTTCAAGCCGATAACGTTGTCGGTGGCCAGGTGCGCGGTTGTGCCGGGAGGTCGGTCATGCCAGGCGCCATCGAGCTGGCCTGCTTTGCCTGTCATCAGGAGGTGGAGAAGGCCTCGAAGGCTTTTCACCTCAGCCTCGGGCAGCAGGTCTGGGGTCATGGACTGGGCCGATCCTTTCGCGATCTGCCCGCCTCCGCTGCCGCTGAACTCGGCCAGGCCGTGACCGATCTGGAGGACAGCCTTACGGATGGGGCCCCCACCGACCACTTCGGCCGTCTGCACAGCGACGACGCTTTACACCATGCCCGTGCGCTCGTTGACGCCATCCGTGCTGCGATGTTCGGCAGTGATGGGCGGGGCACCGCAGGAGTCGGCAGCGACCTCGATCTGCTGCCGCTCAGCTGTGACGCGACGCCCGCTGGGTGTGGTGCCGCCGGTCGGCCGCTGGAGGTCGCCACACTCACCGCCAAGGGGCAGGTCAGGGTGCCGAAGGTCCGTGATTGAGGCCCCTCAACGGCCACAGGAAGGCAACCCCGGCATCAGGCGGCAGAGGGGCGGATGCAGGGACGACCCGGGCGGCAGCCACAGCGGGCTGGAGCCGCGAAGCACCGACAGTCCGATGAGCAGGGCCCAGAGCCAGGTGAAGCGGGAACCACCGGGGAGGATCATCGGCAGGGTCTGCTGGTGCGCTGAAGGTCGCTGGCGTCCGTGGCGACTTCTCCCTACT
>JBBQIH010000244.1:0-4423 GCA_038324725.1 Cyanobacteriota bacterium
TGGCTTGCCCTCAGCCGCAACCAGGAGAACTGGGTGCGTTACCGCGGTCTGAATGAGACGCTCAAGCGAGAGAAATATCTGTTTCTGACCGGAAGCCCGCCCTATGACAAAGGGGAGAAGTCCTTCACGAGTTTCGTTACCGCCACAGAGGCCTTGATGCTTGAAGAACGGGGCGGTTGGGCCCGGCAGATTTCCCAGCAAGCCGATGCGGGTGAGGCTGGGTTTCCCCCGGCGGGCAGTCGCAGGTGAACGCTTCCTGCCCGTGCGCCTCACCCTGGGGCGGCCGGAGGGGTGCGGCTGGTCAGCTTCGATCAGGATTTCGGCCGGTTCAAGGGTCTGTCCTGATGGGCCCTGCCGGGCCCGTCACCCCTCAGAGCCCTTCGAAGCGGACGTTGAGGTTGAGCTGGTTGGGGCCGATGGCGGTGGCCTGCAGCACCAGGGCGGGCGCCTTGCCCTCGGCGGTGCCATCCACCTTGGTGCCCGACGGGGGATCCAGCACCAGGTTGAAGCCCCAGGGGCCGACCACGGTGTTGATCTTGCGCTCGCTGTAGCCCTGCTTGGCCAGCGATGCCCTCAGCTTGGCGAGCAGCTCCTCGGGCTTGCCGGGCAGCTGGGTGTTGAGGCTGGTCTGGCCGATCGCGTTGGCGGCGAACAGGCTGGCGGCGGGCTTGGGCAGCGGCAGCGACAGGCCCTTGAGCAGCGATCCGGCTGGGGTGGCCAGAGCTGCTCCGGCTCCCATCAGCAACGAGGTGGAGAGGGCCAGCAGACGGGGACGCCAATCCATGGCTTGTTTTCAGGGTCGCAGGGACGTTACCCCGATGCAGCGGGGCTGGCTGAGGCGAGAATGCAGTCCCTCGTCGCCGCCGCTCCGCCGCCATGGCCCAGGCCCAGACAGCCGCCCCGCCCCCCAACTGGGTGGCCTCGCGCCACCCCCTCGGCTGGCTGATTGACAGGCTGCTGGCCGTCGAGCCCCTGCGCCGGCTGCTGTTCCTGCAGGCCCGTCAGCTGATCATCCGCACCGCCGAGCGCCGCGGCATCGCCTGGCGGGCGCGGCGCGAAGAGCTGGTGCGGCAGGCCGAGCCGCTGCTGGCCAGCAGCACCGCCGCGGCCACCACGACGCCGCCCTACTACCGGGCCCGGTTCCATGCCTACCAGGAGGGCAACCTCTGCTGGCAGGCGGCCGGTGAGGCGGAGCAGGCCACCGATGCCATGGCGCTGCGGGTGTGGCCAGAGGAAACCCTGGAGCCGCAGCAGGCCCAGCAGCGCTTGCGGGCGGCGATCTTCGCGGCGATCGAGCCCAGCCTCACCGGCCCGGTGCGCAGCGCCCTCGATAGCGGCTGCTCGGTGGGCGTCGGCACCCTGGCGCTCATGGACTGGCTGGAGCGTCGCGAGGGCCGGAGCGTGGTCGTTGATGGCCTCGACCTTTCCCCCCAGATGCTGGCGGTGGCCAGGGTCCGGGATTCCGAGGGCCGCATCCGCTGTTGGCATCACGCCGCCGCCGAGGCCACCGGCCTGCCGGCGGAAAGCGTCGATCTGATCACCCTCCAGTTCGTTTGTCACGAGCTGCCGGCCGACGCCACCCGGGCGGTGCTGCGAGAGGCGGCCCGGCTGCTGCGGCCCGGCGGGGTGGTGGCCCTGGTGGATCAGGACCCGGATTCGGCCGTGATCCGCCGCCTGCCGGCACCGATCGCCACCCTGCTCAAGAGCACCGAGCCCTACCTGGAGGCGTACTTCAGCCTCGATCTGCCCGCGGCCCTGGAGCAGGCCGGCTTCCACGCGGTGCGCCGGGAAGCCTGCGACCCGCGCCATCGGGTGCTGGTGGCCGTGCACTGAGACCCCGCCCGGCGTCAGCCCCAGCCGGCCAGGGCCAGCTTGCCGATCGTGCTCCCGGAGGCCAGCTGGGCGTGGGCGATCTCCAGGTTGGCGGCATTGATAGGGCTGAGGGTGCGGCCCAGGGTGGGGCGCAGCTCACCGGCCTCCAAAAGCTCAGCGAGCCGGTCGAGGATGTCCCCCTGCCGCCCCATGTCGGCGGTCTGGAACTGGGAGCGCGTGAACATGAACTCCCAGGCGAAGTTCACGCTCTTGGCCTTGAGCAGGTTGAGGTCGAGGGGCCGGCGGTTGCCCGTGATCGCCACGATCGACCCCATCGGGCGGATCAGCGCCGCCATCACCTCCCAGTAGGCGTCGGTGTCGCTGAAGTTGGCGATCCGATCCACCGCCTCGAAGCCCAGGGCCGCCAGCTGGGGGGCCAGGGGCCGGTGGTGGTCGACCACGTGATCGGCCCCCAGCTGCCGCACCCAGGCGGCAGTCTCCGGGCGCGAGGCGCTGGCGATCACCACCGCTCCGGCCCGGCGGGCCAGCTGGATGGCGATCGAGCCCACCCCGCCGGCGCCGCCGAGGATCAGCAGGCTGCGGCCCCGCCCCCGTTCACCGCTCGGATCGAGGTCGAGGCGCTCAAACAGGGCTTCCCAGGCCGTCAGGCCCGTGAGCGGCACGGCGGCCGCCTCGGCCCAGGAGAGCCGCGCCGGTTTGTGGCCCACCAGGCGCTCGTCCACCAGCACGGCTTCGGCGTTGCACCCCGCCCGGCCCACGTCGCCGGCGAACATCACCGGATCCCCCACCCGGAAGCGGCTTACCCGCTCCCCGGTCGCCGCGACCACCCCGGCGGCGTCACAGCCCAGCTGTCTGGGCGGGTCGCCCGTACCCACCGCGGCCCGCAGCTTGGTGTCGATCGGGTTGACCGCCACCGCTTTGATCCGCACCAGCAGGTCGTGGGGGCCGGGGACGGGCACCGGCAGGCTGGCGTCAATCAGGGCCGGGGTGGCGAGGACGGCTTTCATGGCACCGGGGGCGTTCAGTAGCGGCAGTAGCCCACCTCCCCCTTCAGGGGCGGTTTGCAGGGGAAGCGCAGCGGCACGAAGATCCGGTTGCCGTTGGCGTCATTGGTGAGGGTGATGTTGCCCTGCACGTAGAGCTCCCGGCGCCACACTCCCCCCAGCCGGTCGCGCAGCAGGTCGCGGCCACTGGGGTCCTTGCCCCTGCCGGAGAGCTCCCGGTAGGTCATCGATTGGCCGTCCTTCCAGCGGATCTTCAGGCCGCCGGGGAGCTGCTCATCCACGCAGGCCAGGGGCTTGTCGTTGTATTCGCAGTCCTTCCAGCCATCGCGGGGGATCTGGGGAGGAACCTGCTGGGCCTGGGCGGGGGCCACGCCCGCCACCACCGCCAGCAGCAGGGGCAGCAGCGCCCCGCAGGCCCGCGGTTTGAGCCCATCGCGGCGGGAGCTCGCGGGCCTGTGGCGGCGATGGATGGACACGGGCAGTCCCTGGGTGATCGCTCCCCGTAGTCTCCCCCCAGAGACCCGTTTCGCCCCATGGCCGTGCAACATCGCTGGTCGGATGCCGCCGCCCGCGAGGCGATCGCCCGCTATGGCGAGCAGGGCGTGGGCGAAGACCTGGCCCTGCGCACCTACTCAGCCCGGCTGCTGGGGGCCGACCCGGAGTTGGTGCTGCACGGCGGCGGCAACACCTCGGTGAAAACCACCGTGCACGGGCTGCTGGGGGAGGCGATCCGGGTGCTGTGCGTCAAGGGTTCGGGCTGGGATCTGGGCACGATCGAGCCACCGGGCCATCCGGCGGTGCGGCTGGAACCCCTGCAGGCCCTGCGGGTCCTGGAGTCCCTCAGCGACGAGGCGATGGTGGCGGCCCAGCGCCAGAACCTGATCGATCCGGCGGCCCCCAACCCCTCGGTGGAGGCGCTGCTGCATGCCTTCCTGCCCCACACGTTTGTGGATCACACCCATTCGATCGCCCTGCTGGCCCTGGCTGACCAGCCCGATGCGGCCGAGGTGTGCCGCGAGGTCTACGGCGATCGGGTGGCCCTGGTGTCCTACGTGATGCCCGGTTTCGCCCTGGCCAAGGCGGCGGCCCTGGCCTACGAGGCCGCGGCGGCCGGCGGCAGCGAACCGGAGGGCATGGTGCTGCTGCAGCACGGCCTGTTCTCCTTCGGCGCCACGGCCGAGCAGAGCTACGACCGGATGATCGACCTGGTGCGGCGGGCCGAGGAGCGCCTGGCCCGGGGCGAGCGCTCGCTCCATGCCGTGGCCGTGCCGGAGCGCCCCGCTGCCGCGGCGGCGGTGCTGCCGCTGCTGCGGGGCGCCCTGGGCCGGGCCGCCGTCGCCGCCGGCGTCCGTCCCCACTGGATCCTGGCGCTGCGCGACACGCCCCTGGCCCGCGCCGTCAGCGACGACGCCCGTCTGCCGGACTGGGCCGGCTGCGGCGTCGCCACCCCCGACCACGTCATCCGCACCAAGGCCCGGCCCCTGGTGCTGCCGCCGCTGCCGCCCGGCGGCGAGGGCCCGGCCCTGGCCGCCTGGGGCAAGGCCCTGGAGCAGGCCCTGGAGGCCTATGCCACCGAGTACCGCGCC
>JBBQIH010000245.1:0-4414 GCA_038324725.1 Cyanobacteriota bacterium
GGCCCTGCTGGGGATGGATGTGCGCATCGGCTGCCCCGATGGTTTCGCCCCCAGCCCGGCCGTGGTGGAGCAGGCCAGGGCCCTGGCGGGCGAGCGCTGCACGATCACGGTGCTGCAGGAGCCCCTGGCCACGGTCCGCGGCGCCCATGTGCTCTACACCGATGTCTGGGCCTCGATGGGCCAGGAGGAGGAGCAGGCCCGGAGGGAGCAGGCCTTCGCCGGCTGGTGCCTGGACGAGGACCTGCTGGCCGAAGCCGATCCGCGGGCGATCGTGCTGCACTGCCTCCCCGCCCACCGCGGCGAGGAGATCAGCGCCGGTGTGATCGAGGGGGCCGCCAGCCGGGTGTTCGACCAGGCGGAGAACCGCCTGCACGTGCAGCAGGCGTTGCTGGCCACCCTGCTGGGGGGCGTTGCCGGCTGAGGGGAGGGGCCGGCGGCACGGGGGAGTGGACAAACAGCCCGTGGGATGGCAGAAAGGGACTGGTTCATCCGTACTGCCCGTGTTCGCCACCCACCAGGAGCTCACTGAGGCCCAGCGGGAGCTCTACGACTGGCTCGCCGACTACATCGGCAGTCACCGCCACAGTCCCTCGATCCGCCAGATGATGGAGGCCATGGGCCTGCGCTCGCCGGCCCCGATCCAGAGCCGCCTGCGCCACCTGCAGCAGAAGGGCTGGATCACCTGGCAGGAGGGGCAGGCCCGCACCCTGCAGCTGCTCGGGGACACCCGCACAGGGATCCCGGTGCTCGGGGCCGTGGCCGCCGGCGGCCTGGTGGAAACCTTCGACGACGTGCAGGAGCACCTCGACCTGGCTCCTGTGCTCGACACCCGCGGCCTGTTCGCCCTCACGGTCAACGGCGATTCGATGGTGGACGCCCACATCGCCGACGGCGATGTGGTGCTGATGGAACCCGTGAGCGACCCCTCCCGCCTCAAGGAGGGCACGATCGTGAGCGCCCTGGTGCCGGGCAGCGGCACCACCCTCAAACATTTCCACCGCCAGGGCAGCCAGGTGCGGCTCGAGGCCGCCAACCCGGCCTATGCGCCGATCACCCTTCCCGCCGACCAGGTGAGCGTCCAGGGCCGCCTGGTGGCGGTCTGGCGGCAGGTCTGAGCAGTGCCTGGGGGCGATCGGCCACGTTGTAAGCTCCCTTTGCACCGGTTCAGCCGGCGCATCAATGGGGCCATAGCTCAGCTGGTAGAGCACCTGCATGGCATGCAGGGGGTCAGCGGTTCGAATCCGCTTGGCTCCATTTCGTTTCATGTCCTCTCTCAGCGGGGAGGACGTCACCCATCCCTTGGTTTCCTCCTCAGGCGAGGCATCAGGGCTTGGTTGGTGCGACAAAAGAACCCGCCCGGAGGCGCCCGGGCTCAAGACCAGCACCTTCTCGGGCGGTTGCAGCATCGGTGCCACCGATGCGAAGAGCCCGTCGCTACCGACAAGCCGCCGCTCGCAGACTTAAAGCGATCTTCCTACCCCCCGCTGACGCCGATGTCCCCCTCCTTCACCCAGGCGGTTGAAGCCCTCACGGCCCAGGCCCAGAGCCTGGTCGCCGCCACCAGCGCCGAGGTCGCCGCCCTGCGCGAGGAACTGGAGCAGGAGCGGCGGTACCGGCGTCACCTCGAGGCCAACGCTGCCGCCCGGGCCCATGAGGTGGCGGCCCAGCAGGAGGAGGCCCGTCTGGTGCGGGAGCGGCTCGAAGCCGAACTGGCCGAGGCCCGGTCGGGCCGGCGCCTGGCCGAAGCGGAGGTGGAACGGTTCCACGAGGCCGTTCGCCAGCAACTGGCCATCGCCGAACAGGAGCAGGCGGGCCTGGAGGAGGCCGAGCGGGAACGGGACCGCCTGCGCCAGGAGGCGATGGAGCGGCATCTGCAGGAGGCCGCCCAGGCTGCCGAGCACCAGCGTCAGGCCCTTCTGCTGGAGCTGGAGCAGGAGAAACGGGCACGCCTGAGGCTGGAGCGACGCCTCTCGGGGGTGCGCCAGGCCGTGCTCGATCTGCTGGAACCCCAGGACAACGAGCAGGAGGGCTGCGGCACGGCCCTGGAGCAGAACGGCGCCGGCCTCGAGGCCTGGGGAGAGTATGCCGATGGAACGGGTCGCCTGGGCCTGCGCAAGATCCTGGTGCCCCTGACGGCCGGCCAGGGCTCCAAGCCGGCCCTCACCTGACGGCAAGCGGCACGGGCGCCAGGATCGGCGTCAAGTTGGTCGCAGCCCCCGCCCCCTATGGCCATCCAGCCCACCCTGCCGTCGCGCCGTTGGCCACGACACGGCCTCGGCCGTCGCTCCCTGGGCCGCCTGGTGGTCCTGGCGGCCCTGGCGATCCTGCTGGTGGTGGCACCCTTCCATGGCGCCAGGGCCCAGGCCCGGCCTGAGATCCCGGCGTTCATGGAGCTGGATGGCCACCGTCTGTTCGAGGTCACCGCCTCGAAGGACTACTCGGCCAAGCAGCGGGTGGAGCGGGCCAACCGGCTGCTGCAGGAGGTCGTGGCGTCGAAGCAGCCGGGAAAGATCGGCGTCAGGGAGCTGAACAACCTGCCCGTGATCACCCTCGATGGCGAGGTGATCCTCACGGTTACCCGCCGGGACACTCCCGAGAGCATGGCCGTCGGGCAACAGGCCGAACTGTGGCGCCGGACCATCGCGTCGGCCATAGCCCGGGGACGGGCCCAGCGCCAGCCCGCCTACGTGGCCCGGAAGATCCCCGTGTCCGTCGGAATCCTGGGGCTGGCGTTCCTTTTGCAGCGGCTGCTGCGGCTTCTGTGGCAACGGTTCCTGCCTTCGGCCCTCACCCAGCCGCTGACCAGCGAGCCCGCCAGTGTCCGGCCTCTGCGGGGCATGGACTGGCTGCTGCATGGGGTGCTGGTGGTGCTGCAGTTAGGGGTCTGGGTGGCGGCGGTCCGGGTGATCGCCGGTTTCTTTCCAGCCACCCGGTTGCTGATCGGCCGCCTGTTCGTGGCGGTCACCGAGAGCCTGGGATCCCCCTTCCTGCCCTTGGGAGGACGCAGCTATTCGGTGCTGGACGCGGTCATCCTGGTGGCGCTCTTCCTGGTGCTGGTGCGCGGGGTGGCGTTCCTGACGGGCATGCTCCGCACCCGCGTGCTGCAGCGCACGGGCATCGAACCGGGCTCCCAGGAAGCGATCGCCTTCATCCTTCAGTACGGGCTGCTGTTCCTAGGAACGCTGGTTCTTCTGCAGCTGTGGGGCCTCAATCTCACCTCCCTCGCCCTGTTTGCCAGCGTCCTGGGAGTGGGGGTGGGGCTCGGCCTGCAGGGCATCGCCAAGAACCTGATCAGCGGCCTGATCATCATGTTCGAGCGGCCCATTCAGGTGAATGATTTCGTCGAAGTGGGCGACCTGCAGGGCACCGTGACCCGCGTCAATCTGCGCAGCACCGAGGTGGTCACCCTCGACCGCATTTCGATCATCGTTCCCAATGCGGAGTTTCTCGAATCCCGCGTCGTCAACTGGAGTCACGGCAGCCCGATCTCGCGCCTGAGAATTCCTGTGGGCGTGGCCTACGGCTCCGATTGCCAGCTGGTGCGCCAGGCCCTGCTAGACGCCTGCGAGGGCTTCCCAGACATTCTCGCGGCACCACCGCCGAAGGTATTCTTCAACGGCTTCGGTGAGAGCTCCCTCGATTTTCTTCTGCTGGTCTGGATCAACCAGCCAAGGCGTCAGTATGAGATCCGCAGTGAGCTCAACTTCCGCATCGAAGCCATGCTGCGCCGCCACGATCTGACGATCCCGTTCCCCCAGCGGGATCTGCATCTGCGCAATGAGCAGATCCAGGTGGCCTTTCCCGCCGACATCACCGACGCTCTGATCGCGCGCCTGTCCCCACCACCACCGGAAGCGGAAGCCTGAGGCGCGTCGGTCCACCGACCGCCTGTGCAAAGGTGTCAAGAGCCGACCAAGAACCCATGACGACCCTCGGCGTCACGTTCCTCACGGCCACGATCCAGTTTCTGGCGGGCTCGGCCGTCGTCTGGCTGGTGACGATGCTGCTGGGGCGCTTCCTGAGGCGGATCACCCGCCGCACCGCCAGCAGCACCGACGACACCCTGCTGCGGCTGGTGCTCGGCACCATGGCCCCCCTGGGCTATCTGGCCATGGCCCTATGGGGCTGGCAGACCATGGTCAGGGACCTGGAGGGCCTCCAGTCCGACCAGGGGCCCGACCGGTTTGTGAACGGCGCCGCGGAGCTGGTGGCGATCGTGCTGGTGGTGCGTCTGGTCAACAGGGCCCTGCTGCTAATGGTCAACCGCTCGATGCAACGGCTGGGACGCCACGAACAGCTGGCCACCCTCGATGGGCTGGCTCCCATGATCCGCACGATCATCTGGACCGTCGGCGCCCTGGTGTTCCTGCAGAACCATGGTGTGGAGCTGGGCGCCGTCTATGCCTCCCTGGCC
>JBBQIH010000246.1:0-4411 GCA_038324725.1 Cyanobacteriota bacterium
GGGAACCGGTATTCGATCGTGGCTTCGCCGAAGCTGCGGCCCACCCCGAGATCGCAGTCGAAGTAACCCCGCACCGAGTTGCCGCCGCCCAGGCAGAAGGCCTCATAGGGCGGCAGATCGCCGACCACCGTGCCGGCGGACATCTGGAAGGCCAGGGCCTGTTTGCAGTCCTCGGTTTCGCCGGCCTTGGGCCGGCACCCCTTGTAGAACTTCAGCCAGCGGACCGGGATGAAATGGGTGAAGCTGCCCCGCAGCCGGTTGAAGGTGGGGGAGTCAGGTCCGACCGAGAAGAACTGTTCGGTGCCGAGGCTGATGAAGTTGCCCTGGGTGGGGTTGCGGGGATCGTTGAGGGTGCTCATCGTCGCCGCCAGCCGCAGACCCAGCAGCTGGTTGCTAGCAGCGCAGTTGTAGGCCAGGCAGATGACCGAGTTGGTGGGAACCGTGAACAGAGCGGTGGACTCGTTCGGGGTGGCCAGACCGAAGCGGCGGGAGGTGCCGGAGAAGTCCATCGGTGTGGCCACCTGGCCGGTCAGACCCACGAGCACGGTCCAGGGAGCCCGCTTGAAGGGGTTGCCACCGTTGAGGGGCCGCACGAACTGGACGTTGGCGCCAACGCGCTGGATCAGGACGCTGTTGCCGTCGAACTGGAACCAGCTGAGGTTCTGGCCGCTGATTTCAGAGGCGATGCGGGCCGCCGTCACCGACGGGAAGACATCCAGGAGGGGGTTGAACGGCGAAAAGATGTTGTATGCCACCTGGGTGCCAGGGGCCTGATAGAAGTCGGAGACGGTGAAGATGTTGCCGTTGTTCTGGCTCTGGAAGACCTGGGGGGCATCCCGGCTGATGAAGGCTTTCAAACGGAAGGCGGTCCGGAACCGGTCCCCCTTGATCCAGGGGTCGCTGAAGGAGATGTCGGCCAGGCCGCCGAACTGGCCGTAGGTGAAGCTTGTGGACAGATCCCAGGCGCGGCCGAACAGGTTGCTGTCCTGCACCTGGATCTGGCCGAAGACACCCTGGCTCTGGCTGTAGCCCAGACCACCGGAGAGGGAACCGGTCGACTGCTCGACGACCCCCAGCACGATCACCACCGAGCCGGGATCTTCCGGTTCGGGACGCAGGGTCACCTTGACGTCGCTGAACAGTCCGGTGCCGTACAGACGCTTGAGGTCGTCCTCCAGGTTGCGGCGATTGAAGACTTCGCCGTTCTTGATGGAGATCTCACGGGTGATCACCCATTCCTTCGTCTTGCCCTTGATCGGCTGGCCCTTGTCGTTGGTGGCCGATCCCTCCTTGTTGAGGAACTGGACCTCCACGCCCTTCACCGTGCCCTGGCGCACCAGCAGTTGAACGTTGCCATCCGGGCCCACCCGGGAGGGTCCGGTGACGCGGGCCAGGGAGAAGCCCTGGTCGGCATACCACTTCTGCAGTTCCTGCATGCGGCCCTGCAGGGTGACCAGGTTGAGGGTCTTGCCGTAGTCACCGGCGAAGGTGTCCTGCAGCACCGTCTCGGGCAGCTTGGCGTCGGTGGGATCGAGGCTCACCTTGGTGAGCACCGGGTTGGGCACCACCGAGACCACCAACCTCACCCCGAGGGGGCCGTCCTGGGGCTGGATCCGCACGTCGGAGAACCAGCCGGTGGCGTAGATGGCCTGCAGATCCGTTTCCAGTTCGCTGCGGGTGATCGCGTTGCCTGGGGTCACCGCCATGGCGGCATAGGTGGCCAGCTCCAGCCGCTCGCTCTCTGGATGATCCGCCAGGCCTTCGATCACCACCTCGCTGATCAGCACCCGGGGCTCGGTGGATGCGGCGGGCGAGGGGGCCGGCCCAAGGGTGGGTTTGCCGGGCCGGTCGTCGCTGGCGGCAGGGGCGCTGGGGGTGGCTGGAGTGGCTGGAACGGCTGGGCTGGTCGGGGTGGCTTCGGGGGCGGGAGCCTCTGGGGTGCCGGATGGGGCGGGGGCGACGTCGGCCGGTGCGGCGAAAGGATCGCCTCCGGCCTGGGCCAGCGAGGGCACTGGAGCCTGGCCCTCGCGCTTGGTTGGCGGACTCTCGGCCGCCCTGGCCTGGCCGCCTGTCAGCAGCAGGGCCACGAGCAGTGGCAGAGAGGCGGTCGCCGCCCGGGGCGTGACGCTTCGAAGGGTGTGGGGCCTGCCGAGGCGAACGCCAATCATGGATGTCGTCTGCAGAGCGGCCAGGCCGCAAATTCCGCTGACCTTACCCGTAGACCCGCGGTTCGGGACAGACCCCTTGGACCCGTTTGAGGACCTCCCCGTAGGCCTCGACAACACCGCCCAGGTCCTGGCGGAAACGGTCCTTGTCCAGAATCCTTGCCTCGGCATCGCTCACGTCCCGGTTCCAGAGGCGGCAGGTGTCGGGGCTGATCTCGTCCGCCACCACCAGTTCGCCGGTGGTGGTGAACCCCAGTTCGATCTTGAAATCCACCAGTTCGAGCCCCACCTGGGCGAAGAGCTGGCGCAAGCCCTCGTTGACGCTGAAGGCGAGTTCACGGATCGCCTTCAGCTGGGCGGGCGTCACCAGCTGGAGCCGCTCCAGACGCGCTTCGCTGAGCAGGGGATCACCCAGGGCGTCGTCTTTGTAATACAGATCCAGCAAGGGCGGATCCAGTGGGGTGCCCGCCGGGATCGGCATCTGGCGGCAGAGGGAGCCGGCGGCCACGTTCCGCACCACCACTTCCACCGGCACCACCCGCACCGGCCGCACCATCATCCAGTGGTCCCCCTGCAGGCCCAGGTAGTGGGTGGGCACCCCCAGCCGCTCCAGGTGTTCGAACAGCAGGGCGGAGATGCGGCAATTGAGGGCCCCCTTGCCGAGCAACTGGGCCTTCTTGAGGGCATTGAAGGCCGTGGCGTCGTCCTTGTACTCCACAGCCACCAGGTCGTCCTGGTCGGTGGCGTACACCCGCTTGGCCTTGCCTTCGTAGAGGAGGGGGCCGGTGGCAGGGGAGAGAGTCATGGGGCGGGTGTCGTGGTCGGGGCGGGTTCCGTCGCCGGTACCGGAAGATCGGCGGCATGGCCGCCGGGGTCGCGGGGGGAGCGCAGCTGGATCTCCAGCTGGCGGGTGCGCGGGGCCGAAGCCGGATCCTCGCGCCGCCAGCGCCATTCCCCATAGGCGTCGTCGATGCGGCCGCTGAGCCGCAGGCGCCGCTCCACGGCCCGCTCGGAGGGCAGGGCGGCCTGGGTGTCCAGCAGCTCCGCCACCAGACCCCAGGCCCCCGCCGCGGCCGCCTGGTCGAGGGCCGCCTCCAGCAGGGCCTCCCGCTGCGGTGCCGGCAGTTCCGCCAGCAGCGCCACCGCCTGCTGCAGACGCAGGGCGCCCGCCAGGCCGCCCTGGCGGGCCCGCATCAGCAGTTCGCCTCCGACCCGGGGAAAGCCCCGCGATTCCAGGTGCAGGGCCAGGAGCTCCAGGGCGGAGCGGCTGATCACCGTGCCATCCTCCCGGCGCTGCAGCGGCAGGGCGATGGCCTCGAGGGACGTACCGCTCTCCTGCCGCAGCCGTTCCAGGGCCAGGGCCGCCCGGCGGTGGTCCAGCCCCGCCGAGGCGGCGCGCCACTGCAGTTGCAACCACTGCACCCGCTCGGCTCCCGCGGCCGGGCCGAAACGGTTGAGCACGTCCATGGCTTCGTTGGGCGCCCGGCAGCTGAGCAGCACGTCGGCGTTGGCCAGCACCACCTCCAGAGGCTGGGGGGCGGGATGGAGCGTCAGCAGCCGCTGCTGCAGCTGCCTCAGGCGCTCATCCAGACCGGCCTCGGCGCTCTGACGACAGGCCGCGTCGAGCTGCTCCAGGTCCCCGTCGCCGAGCAGGTCGGCGAACTCCTTCTCGCTGAGCAGCGGGGGCGGTTCCTCGGGCTCCTGCGTCGGCCCGGATGGTCCGGCCTCCGCCGCATCCGTGGCAGGGACCACCGTCGCTGCCGGCTTTGGTGCCACTCCAGAAGGAGCCTTGGGGCTGGCCGCCGCAGCCCCCAGCGGCGTGAACAGGCCAAGGATGGCCAGGGCTCCAAGGGTTCTCAGGAGCGACCTGCGCCACTCCGCTGGCCACCGCCGCCCGCGCAGGGGCTGGCCATTGGTTGGGCCGGATCCGCTGGACGGGACGGCGGTCGAGGCGGCGGTCGGAGAGAATGGCAAAGGGGAGTGGCAGCAAGGCAGGTGAAGGCAACTGGTGCAACACCCTTGCCGGCGCTCAACCTAGGGGAGCTCTCCTCCCCGATCCACCCCCCCTTTCTGCCCCCCTTTCTGCCCATGGCTTCAACCACCATCGCTGACGTTCCCCCCGTCGGCCCCGTGCCGGCCCGGGTCCTGGTGGTGGGAGGCGGTGGACGCGAGAACGCCCTGGGCTGGGCCCTGGCGCGCTGTCCCGGGGTGGAGCAGGTGCTGGTGGCTCCCGGCAACGGCGGCAC
>JBBQIH010000247.1:0-4407 GCA_038324725.1 Cyanobacteriota bacterium
GCCAGGAGCCGCGGGTGCTGGAAGCCCCAGAGGGTTTCGTGTTCCACCACCTCAATGCCTGGGAAGACGGTGATGCGGTGGTGATCGACAGCATCTTTTACGCCGATTTCCCGTCCATTGGTCCCGATCAGGACTACAAGGAGGTGGATTTCGATCGCATTCCGGCCGGTCTGTTGGAGCGCTGCCGTCTCGATCTGGCCAGCGGCACGGTCACGGCCACGCGGCTGAGCGAGCGCACCTGCGAATTTGCCATGGTGCCCCCGGCCCGGGTTGGGCTTGAGAGCCGCTACGCCTGGATGGCGGTGGCCGAGCGGGAACGGGGCAACGATCCCCTGCAAGCCCTGATGAAGCTGGATCTCCGCAGTGGAGAAACGCGGGTCTGGAGCGCCGCGCCGCGGGGATTTGTCAGTGAGCCGATCATGGTGCCGCGTCCCGGCGCGGCAACTGAGGATGACGGCTGGGTGATCGGCCTGTTCTGGAACGGGGCCCGCAGTGCCAGTGATCTGGTGGTGCTGGATGCGGCCTCCATGGAGGAGCAGGCGTTGGTGGAACTGCCGTTGGCGATCCCCCATGGCCTGCATGGCAGCTGGGTGGCGGCCTGAGGGCCGGCTTGAATTCAGTGCCTTTCGGATCGGCTGAGGGTGGCTGGGGAGAAGAGATGACCTTCGCTCAGGGCAATGGCCACCACGGCATCGGAGTCGGCAGCGGCATCAACCCTGGCTTTGAGGGCTGGATCCGCTGCCACCTTCATCAGAAAGGCGTTGAGCTGAGATTTCGACATGGGATGGTCCGTTCGTTTGATCGTCCGCTTCCTTCCTACTCCCTCTACCAGGGGTGCCCAGTTTCATGAGGCTGTCAAGCTGAGGCCATGGCTTGGTTCATCAAGACGGAATCCTTCTGCCGACCCCGCGAGCTGGTGACACCCCACCTGAGGGAGCATCTGACCTGGGTGAAGGAGCTGCGGCAACGGGGTGAGCTTGTCAGCAGTGGTTATCTCGTGGATGCCAAAGGTCAGCCGGGAGGCGGCGGCCTGATGATCTTTCAGGCTGAGGATCATGCGGCTGCTGAAGCACTTGTGTCGCAGGATCCGATGATTCTCAGCGGCTGCGTCACCTGGCAGTTGCAGGGTTGGATCCCTTCGCTCGGAGACATCCACGTAGCCTGATCAACCCATGGTCTCCCGAGTGCTCTTGACGTGATAGTGGCAGCAGCTACGCCGTGGATGGCGTGTATTGAGATCAGATTCCTTCCGACCTCTTGCAGACGTTGCCTGAGGATTGTTCTGCTGCCCATCTGTTGCTGGAGAACTCCTTTTCCCAGCAAGGATAGGATGTAGAGCCTGGGCAAATCAAAGCGGCGCATCCAGCCAGATTCCCTTGCACCGATGATCAGATCTCCTTCCTTGCAGCCAGCATGGATTTTGTTGCTCTCGAAAGCTGGCGGAGCATGCTGATCAGAGAAAAAAGCCACGATAGGGGCCATTTTTGCTGAATCAGTGGAACTGTCTGCTTGGCATAGCTGGAGTAAAGGTGTTGATGACGATACACATCACGGCTGGTTGAGCCGAAAATACTATAGGCGATGTTGAAGTCGCGTTCCATGTTGACGAGGCGATGGGGATGCTGATCAACCACGTCCAGAATTGCCTTCGTGTAGGGCTCTTCGCCGGTGGTATGAATGACGGCTGACCAAGAATTGCGAAGGTACTTGAAAGCGTCGAAGTCATCGATCCGTTTCAGGACAGTGGCGATGACAGCAGCCAGAAAGGGATGACGTGGAGAGGCCATCAGGACCCATTGCTGGAAGGAGCGAGCACCACCCAGTTCCGGATGGCTTCCCCAGCCGGCATGGGCACTGCCTTCAGTTTGATCCCATTGGGACAAAATATATTCATCATGAGGAAGAATGGATTGAAATATCGGTCTGCGCACATCTGCTTTTACATCGAGATAAATGCCGCCGCAGGCATAGATGCATAGGTAGCGAAAGAGGTCTGCCTTGGCCGCCCCAAAGGATGGACTGATGAGTGCATATCGCCGATAGACATCGTTCCCGAAGTTGTCCTTGATGAACTTGGATATGTCCTTCTCTTCGTAAAAGTGATAGGCGCAATCGCTGTTCATGGCTGCAATGGCTTTGCAGTTGTCTTTCAGTGAGTCTGGAAGTTTGGAGTAGTGATCAAAGGTCTGGTGAATGATCCTGGGGATGGGCACAGGCCTTGGCCTCAACAATGAAGAATCATCCTTAATACTTTACACCAGTGCAGTGATTCGTGTCGCCAAAGGCGCGTTGCTTTCAGGTGCCTTTTCGTCTGAAGTGGACCTTTGCCTTGGGGCGAGATAGCTCCCGGCGGCTCAAGTTCTGGCGCCGTCCACAATTCCCCTCTCTATCGATGAGGTCATGGACATCGCTCTGACTCGCCGTGCAAGTGTGAGTGGAGATGCGTGCATGGTTTCCTGGCGGCAATCATGGCCCGGCTGTCCGTGAAGCAGGCCACCGTCCGACACCAAGCAGGCCTTCCCTGCGACGCTCTCCCTGAGACGGCCTTAGCCGGTGGGGCGTGACAGCAGCCCATGCAGGCATGGTTCCAGCTTGGCAAAGGCCCTGCCCCGGTGACCGATCCGGCCCTTGAGACCCTTGTCCATCTCCGCGTAGCTGAGGCCTTCGGCCGGCACGTAGAACACCGGGTCGTAGCCAAAGCCGCCGCTGCCCCGTGGGGACTCCAGGATCACCCCATCGCAGCGCCCCTCCACCTCCAGGCGGATCGTTCCGGTGGGATCGGCCACCGCCAGGGCGGCCACGAAGGCCGCCCCGCGATCGGACGGCAGGCCCTGCTGCTGGCGCTGCCGGTCGGCCTCGCCCAGTTCCTGCAGCAACCGGGCGATCCTGGCGGTGTCGCTGTCGGCATAGCGGGCCGAATGCACCCCGGGGGCGCCGCCCAGGGCTGCCACCGCCAGCCCCGAGTCGTCGGCGAGGGCCCACTGGCCGGTGGCGCGGGCCACCGCCTCGGCCTTCAGCCGGGCATTGGCAGCGAAGCTGGTGCCCGTTTCCTTCAGCTCCAGGCCATCGGGTTGGGGCCGCACCGCCAGAGGGAGCGAGGCCAGCAGATGGGCGAACTCCCTGATCTTGCCGGCGTTGCCGCTGGCGATCACCAGCACGGTGGGCGTTGCAGGGGGTTGGAGTGGGTCGGCCATCAGATGGCCTCCGCCAGCTGCCGTGCCCAGGCGAGCACCGCCTGCACCCGCTCGGCGTCGGGGGCTTCGCAGTACAGGCGCAGCAGGGGCTCGGTGCCCGAGAAGCGCAGCATCAGCCAGTGGCTGGGACCCATGCGCAGCTTGACCCCGTCGGTGCGGTTCACCTCCAGCACCGCTGCACCGGCCACCTCCTGGGGCGGATCCTGGGCCAGCAGCGCCTCCAGCCGGCGGCGACTGGCCATGTCCGGCAGGCGCAGGTCGAGGCGGTCGTAGACGCTGGCGCCACCGCAACGCTCCTGCAGGGCTTCCAGCCGGGCACCGAGGGGCTGCCCCCCTTCCACCAGGGCCTCGATCAGCAGCAGGGCCGCGAACAGGGCATCCCTCTCCGGCAGGTGGATGCCGAAGCCCACCCCGCCCGATTCCTCTCCTCCCACCAGCACCTCGCCGCTCAGCATCTCGGCGGCGATGTACTTGAAGCCGACGGGCATCTCGATCACCTCCCGGCCCAGGTCTGCGGCCACCAGGGCCATCAGGTCGGAACCGCTCACGGTCTTGACCACGCGGCCACCCAGCCCCCGCGCCCTGGCCAGGTGGTCGATCAGTAGGGGCATCAGCAGCTGAGTGCTGCAGAACCGGCCCTGCTCGTCCACCGCGGCGATGCGGTCGCCATCGCCATCGAAGACGATGCCCACCGCTGGACGGCCGGACGCCGTGGCCTGGCGCACTTCGGCGATCAGCTGCTCCAGGTAGGGCGCCAGTGGTTCGGGCGGGTGGCCGCCGAACATGGGATCCCGCTCACCGCGGATCTCCCGGATCACGCCGGCGGCAGAGCCTGCTTCGCCCAACAGCGCCGGCAACCCCCCGGCGGCCGAACCATGCATCGGATCCACGATCACCTGCAGGCCGATGGCGGTCAGGCCACGCACGAGGGCCGGGGCGTCGATCTTGGCGCCGAGCCCGGCCAGGTAGGTGCCCATGGCATCGAAGCGCTCGGTGCCGCCGGGGATCGGCACGCTCAGGCCCCCTGCCGCCAGGCGCCGCTCCACCCGAGCGGTGAAGTCGCCCTCCACCGAACCGCCGAAGGGGCCCTTGATCTTGAGTCCCAGCCATTCCGGCGGATTGTGGCTGGCGGTGATCACCAGTGCTCCCAGGGCGCCCCGCTCCACCACGGCCCAGCTGCAGGCCGGGGTGGGCACGGGGCTGGCCGCCAGCA
>JBBQIH010000248.1:0-4400 GCA_038324725.1 Cyanobacteriota bacterium
AGGATCTGGCTGGTTTTTCCGCCTACATGCATGCCAAGAGTCAGGAGGAGCGCGACCACGCCGCCCGCATGATCGCCTACCTGGTGGACAGCGACGAACAGGTGGAACTGCCCACGATCGAGGCCCCGGAGCGCAGCTGGCCTTCGGTGCAGACGTTGTTCGATCTCGTTTACGACATGGAAAAGGGGGTCACCGCCTCGATCAACCGCCTCTATGCCATCGCCGAGACCGTTGGCGAACGCAGTGCCACCGCCATGCTCGATTGGTTCGTCGCTGAACAGCTCCAGGAGGAGGCCGAAGCACGTTTCGTGCGCAAGCGTCTGCGCCTGGCCGGCGACAACAGTGCCGCCCTGTTGCTCCTGGATCAGCAGTTCCTGGAAGGGACGGCCCTGACCCATGTCAAAGGTGGGCTCAGTGGTGACAGGGGTGCCTGACGCGTCGAGGGTGTCACCCCTTTCCCGTTCCGCTTCCTGCCACGGTTCCCAGGAGCAGGATCGCCGTGGTCAGGGCTTTCAGCTCGCCCTGCTGGGAATGCCGAACACCGGCAAGTCGACCCTCTTCAACCGGCTCACCGGCGGCAACGCGCACATCGCCAACTGGCCTGGGCTGACGGTGGAGCTGCTGCGGGGACCCATGCCAGACGATGCTCACGGCAGCACGTATGAGCTGGTGGACCTGCCGGGCCTCCACGACCTCAGCGGCAGCAGCGAGGACGAGGCCGTGGTGCAGCGCTTCCTGCGCAACACCCCGCCCGACCTGGTGCTCGTGGTGCTGAACGCCAGCCAGATCAGCAGCCAGTTGCGGCTGTTGCTGCAGATGCGGCAACTGGGTCTGCCCGTCGTGGCGGCGCTCAACATGTGGGATGAGGCCCGTCAATTCGGCATCGGGATCGATCATCAGGGACTGTCTGAAGCCCTCGGCCTGCCGGTGCTCCTGGTGAGCGCCAAGCAGAACGAAGGAATCGCTGCGCTGATCGATCGGTTGCACCAGTGGGGGGAAGCGATCCAGCGTTCCGAAGCGCCGCTGCCTGGGCTGGTTCAAAGGGCCGCTCAGCTCGAGTCTCCGGCACTGGATCGTTGGCAGCAAGACCTGGTGGCCCGCTTCGTGACGCTGCCGGAGGGCTTGCTCCATCGCCGCACGCGCCTGGTCGATCGCCTGCTGCTGCATCCGCTGCTGGGCGTGCTCCTCTTTCTGGGGATGGTGCTGGCGGTGTTTCAGCTGCTCTACGCGGTGACCACGCCGCTGCAGGAACTGCTGGGAACCGCTCTCGACTGGGTCCAGGCGAGCTGGCTGGAGCCAGGTCTGCAGCTGCTGGGGGTTCCGGAGTGGCTGAAGCACTTTCTGGTGGATGGCCTCTGGCTGGGCGTGAG
Organism: Cyanobacteriota bacterium; assembly: GCA_038324725.1. Classification (GTDB taxonomy): domain Bacteria; phylum Cyanobacteriota; class Cyanobacteriia; order PCC-6307; family Cyanobiaceae; genus Cyanobium. The sequence continues at coordinate 1,371 of JBBQIH010000248.1, forward strand.
CACGGTGGCCACGTTTGCGCCCCTGATCTTTGTCTTTTACGTGCTGATCGGCCTCATTGAAGATTCGGGCTACCTGCCACGCGCCGCCTTTCTGATGGATGGGTTCATGCGCTGGCTGGGGCTGGATGGGCGGGCCTTTGTGTTGCAGGTCATGGGCTTCGGCTGCAATGTGCCTTCGATCATGGGAACCAGGGTGATCCGGGATCGGGGCATGCGCCTGCTGGCCATGTTGTGCATTCCCTTTGCCCTCTGCCAGGCTCGATTGACCGTGTTCATCTTCATGGCCGGGGTGTTCTTCCCCAGACCCTGGTGGGCACCAGGGCTGGTGCTGTTCGGTTTCTATCTGATGAGTTTTGCCGCCGCTGTGATCACGGGGCTGGTGTTCAAGCGGGCCTATCCCAGTGATGAAGCCTTTGTGCTGGAGCTGCCTCCCTACCGGGCCCCCAGCCTGACCACCATCCTGCGCCGCGGCTGGACGTCGATGCTGCATTTCATGGTCACCACCCGACTGTTCATCCTCGTGGGTGCTGCCGCCATCTGGCTGCTCACCAACCTGCCTCCGGGTGCAACGGAGGCCTCCGGGGGGTCGTTGGCGGCGGGGATCGGCCGGTTCTTCCAGCCCTTGCTGGGCCCGATCGGCATGAATCCGGAACTCACCGTCTCTTTGTTCTTTGGCTTCATTGCCAAGGAAATCCTGCTGGGGGCAATGGCGGTGATCTATGGGACCACTGAATCAGGCCTGGGTGGAGCGATCCAGACCGCCATCACGCCGCTGCAGTCGCTCAGCTTCATGACATTCGTGCTTCTCTACACCCCCTGCCTCGGAACAGTGGCCGCCCAGATCCAGGAGTCAAGGAGCCGCAACTTCGCGCTGCTTTCCCTTGGCTGGTCGCTGTCGCTGGCCTGGGTACTGGCCTTTGTTGTTTGCCAGGGAGGTGGGTTGATCCTGTCTCTGCCATGAGCAGAGCCACTTAGCAAGGAGTGACCAGGGTCACCTCCATTTCGGCGGCCTGCTCCTGGCGAAGCATGAACTCAAGCAGGCCACTGGCAAGGTGCAGAAGGCCGCCCGGCTTGCCGCGGCGCAGCACCTCAACTTCCACTCCGGGCCGCACCCCCATCGCCTGCAACCGACGTTGCAAACCTGGATGGGCTGGGAGGCAAGTGATCGAAACCCGAGCGCCTGCGGGTACCTGACTGAGGGGCATGAAACCTTTGTTGATTTGGCAACAATCCTAGAACAGCTCAGCACAGCTGATTGGCCCGCAACAGCGACGTTGCGAGGTCCCGCTCGACCAGCATCTTCGTGTGTTCGACATTCTGCAGCTCCCTGTACAAGCGATGCAATCCGAGTTCCTGGCTCTGCAGGTGTTGAACCAGTTTGATCTGGGCCTGCGTCAATTGTGGATGATCCAGCGTGATCGCCGCGAGTGGATCGCCACGTCGGACATGCGTCAGCACCTGCTGGCTCCATGGTGTTGCCACAGGAGCTGAACCGACAAGTCCCCAGATTGACAGCGGGGAGGGAATGGAATCAGCCACAGATGGCTACGCAAGGGGTGGCTTTAACCTATGGGGATGTTGCCCCAAGGGCGGTGAACAATGAGACAGCCAGACGTTGCAGGGATCACGAAGCCGAGATCCCAAACCCGACACGCCTGCAGGACCACGCCAGGTGAACGCACCGGCCTGCTGCCTTCTTGATCACGTCCCCAGACTGGCCACCCCCAGGCCACATCCCGGGCAGGGTCGCATCGGATAGGTGTTGAAGGGGAAGCGGGGGGGCTGGAAGGGTTCAATGCCCTGGCGTCGATCGAAGCGCACCATCCCGACCGTGCCGTTGTGGGCCACCACCAGCGCTGTGCGCCCCAGTCGCCGCTGGCTGCGGGCCCAGCTGCCGGTGTTGTAGTAGGTGATGTGGCAGGGGCCGTCGCCCTCGCTGATTGGCCCCTGCAGGCCCAGGGGCGTGACTTCGGGGATGTGGGTGTGGCCATTGACCAACCCGTCGAAGGCCTGCGGGCCCCGTCCTTCCCGTTGCAGGTGCTGGACGATCCGGCGCTTGATCAGCCGGTCGTGCCCCGTGCGGCTTTTGAGCGCACTCTCGAGCACGAAGGCCAGGGAGAACCACCCGGAGGAGTTGAGCCCCCGGCTGATCGGGATCGGCCATTCCTGGTGACTGGCGAGCAGATCCACGGCACTCTGCAGGATTCCTTCGGCGTTCCAGCCGGCCGGGAGCGGCCCGGTGGCCGGCCGGGTGAAGGGGAACAGCAGGCCATTGATGCCGGCGCTGTAGTGCTCCTGCAGCCGGGCCAGCCCCTCGGCCGCACCGGCGTGGAAGCGGATCAGCCGGTCGTATTCGTCGCCATGGCGCACCAGCAGCCGCTGCCCTGCGGGGGTGCTGTACGCGTCCTGCCGCCGAATCGCGAAGCCCGGACGCTCCAGGCCAGCGTGGCGCCGCAGGTAGGCATCGTGGTTGCCGGGGATGTAGGTGATGGCCACCCCGCTCCGGCGCAGGGCCTGGAACCGCTCCAGCACCCGCCGATGGGAAGCCCGCAGCAGTTGGGCGTTCTGCCAGGTCTCGCTGGTCAGGGGATCCTCGTCTTCCCGGGCCAGCAGGGAGTCGATCAGATCGGTGAGAAAGTCGGCATCGACGTTGGCGTTGAAGCGGATCGCCTGCAGATCGATGATGTCGCCGACGAGGAACAACTGCCGGGGCCGGATGCACTCCAGGAACGCCGCCAGGTGGCCGGCTTCGCACTGATTGGAGCCCAGATGCAGATCCGAAATGAACAGGGCGTCGCAGGTGAGCACAACCTTCTGGCAGGTGGATCGGCGCCCAGAGGCTGGGCGCGCTCAGGCCTGAAGCCCCGCCATGGTGACATGATCCCGGCGCAGATCATGGCGAAGCCAGTCACTGCCAGACAGGCCGAATCCTGCAATCTGTGCATCGCTTTGCCGCACTAATCCTTTCGCCGTCGTCCGTCGCCTGCCGCACCACCCCAGGTGACTGGAAACACGGTGCTGCGTTCGTTC
>JBBQIH010000249.1:0-4391 GCA_038324725.1 Cyanobacteriota bacterium
GCCGCAGTTCCGCCTGATCCAGTGGGGATTGGTGCCGCGTTCCTCCACAAGGGCGGGGAAGCGATGGCCGTTCCATGCATACCAGCGCAGCGGGAACGCCGAGACATGGGATCGCCCCGCCATGGCGTCGTGAATCATGCAATCCGGTATGTAGAAGCCGGCGCTCTGGGTGGTCAGAAACTTCAGCAGCTCCTGGCAGCCCTTCCGGGTGATGCTGAAGGCGTGCAGGCAATAGAGCGGCCCCTGCACCACATCCCCCAGCCGTCGGGAGGGCCAGGGCCAGACGTTCTGGCTCAGGCGCGTGAGTGTTCGCGACCGATTCAGCCGCCCGGCCGGATGCCAGTGGGGCAGGGCGTCGTACTGGATCTGGGAGCCCATGAACAGCAGGTCGAAACGGCTGGGGGTTCTTCTCAGGAACTCTGGTGCCAGCTGGTGCCACCACCGTGAGAAGCGGATGTCATCCTCAAAGATGCAGACCCGTGGATACCCCTGGTCGATGATGTGCTGGAGCAGTGTCAGTTGCGAAACGGCGCAGCCCTGGGCGCCGGGCTGACTGAGAAAGTGCTCGCGATCCGCCAGTTGATCGATTCCGAAACTTTGCAAACGTCCCCTGACGTTTCCCCTCGCACCATCAAAGGCTGACCAGCGCCGCGTGTCCGTGAATCCTGCCCATTCCAGTTGCCTGCGGCTGCTCTCCCATCGCTCCGGCCGGCGATCGAGATTAAGCACAAAGGCCGGGCCGTTCAGTAAGTCCGGCCAGGAGAGTTTGGCCATGCATCAATGCGGCGCGATAGCAGGCGCGGGAGGCGACACGCGGGAATGCTTCATGGATAATCATGTTATCATCGCGTTTCGATTCTCGACAGTCCATTGATGAGCGCCCCTGTGACCGCCCCCGTGAGCGCAGGCGAGGCACGCAACAGCCCGGGCGGCTCCCCGGCGCTCCCCTTGGTCACGGTCGTCGTCGTGTTCCGCGAGCGGCACAGCTTTGCCTCACGCTCGCTGGGCTCCCTCCTGGAGCATCGGGATTACCCCTTTGCCCTGCATTACTTTGATTACCATTCTCCGCCATCGGTCCGCAGGGAGCTGGAGGCGGCGCAGGCCCGAGGAGCGTTGAAGCTCTTCCCGGCCGTTGGCGGCACCGCCAACCAGCTGCGCAACCAGGCGCTGCCGACGGTCGAGACGAAGTACGTGTGCTTCATCGATAACGATGTGCTCGTCACCAGAGGCTGGATCGAGACCCTCGTAGCCACCGCGGAGCGAACGGGAGCCGGCATCGTGTTCCCCCTGTATCTGATGGGAGAGCTCTCGGCGGATCGCATCCACATGGCCGGCGGCAAGAACCATCTCTCGGACAAAGACGGCGAGGTCGAATACAACGAGGAACATCTGTGCGCCAATGCTCCGGCTTCCCGCATCGTGGGCTCCCTGCAGGGGGGCGACTCCGACTTCGGCGAGTTCCATTGCATGCTGCTCAGCATGGCGATGCTCAAGGAGGTGGGCCCCCTTGATGAGGCCTACCTCCAGGTGAACGAGCACATCGACATTGCCATGATGGCCCGGAAGGCGAACTACCGGGTCATCTTCGAGCCGAAGTCCGTGGTCAGCTACGTCTACGCCAACGAGCACTCCCCCTACTGGCTCTGCGACATCGAGCCCTTCCGCAATCGCTGGAGCCATGAGCTGGCGGCCCGCGACGTGGCCTATCTCTCCAGCAAGTGGAAGCTGCGCTCCCTCCAGAGCATGACCTCCTTCCTCAACCGCCAGATCGGCAGCATGGAGCTGGTGCACCCCCGCACCCAAGCCTCCCCGGTCGCGGCGCTCGAGGCCGTGGACAACCACGCCTATCCCTATGGGCACTCCTTCCCTTTGCTGGTGCGACAGTGCCTGGCACAGGGCCATTCCCCCCGGGAGATCGCCGACCTGAACAGGGTGTTCGATGTCGCCGCTGAGCTGCACGGCGGTTCCTTCCGGGGCTCGAAGAAGACCTTCCAGGAGCATGTCGTGCGTACCGCCAGCGTCCTCGTCGTGCACGGCGCTCCCTTCGATCTAGTCAAGGCGTCCCTGGTCCATGCCATCTACATGGCCAACACCAGCTCCGGCCGGCATCTGGCCCCCACCGAGCGGAACCGGGCCCTGCTGCGGGACCTGGTGGGCCGCAGGGTGGAGGCGATCATCCATGCCTATGCCGCGGCCAGTGCCGCCGGCCGCGGCGCTCCCCAGGGTCCGCCGCCGGTGATCGAGGAGCTGCCGATCGTCAGCGCCCAGGCCAGCGTCGTACGGATCGCCAACGACATCGAGGATCTCCTCGACCACGCCGCTCTGCTGGAGCGGAAGCCGCTGAAGCACTTCGCCCGTGTTCACGCCTTCCACGGCCCCATCGCCGAGGCCTGCGGCTATCAGGCGATGGTGGCGGAGTTCGCCGAGCGCATCCGCCTGGCCGAGGCCGCCCTGGCGCCGGGCTCGCAGGATCCGGCGGTGGCGGCCTGGCTGATCGCGCTGCTGCGGGAGCGCTCGCCCCATCCCCTGCTGCAGTCCCATTCGCTGGGGGTGCGCTCACGCCAGCTGGCGGCCCGCGTCGTGCGCAAGCTCCCCCGGCAGGGCATTCCCCTGCCGCTGAAGCTGGCGGGCCGGAAGGTCCTCCGTCCCCTCGGGCTGGTCTGAGTGCGGCTGGGCCACTGGCCCCTGTTCGGTTCAGGCAGGCCCGGTCTCCTGGCGCTCCAGCACGCCCACGCAGCGCCCGCAAAGGGTGGGGTGCTCCGGGTGCTGGCCGATGTCGCTCTCGTGGTGCCAGCAGCGCTCGCATTTCTGGCCCGCCGCCCGGGCGATCCGCACCCGGACCCCCTCCTCCTCGATCTCCGCCAACGGGGCGTTCAGCGGCGGGCCGCCAAGGCGCAGGGCCGAGACCAGCAGCCAGTCGCCCAGGTTGTCGACCTCGGGGTGGGGGCTGGCCGCCACCAGGGCCAGGGCCTCGCCCAGGGGGCTGATGTCCGCCAGCTCCAGCTGCACCTGGGCCTCGAGCGAGGCGCCCAGTTCTCCCCGGCCCCGGCAGCCCTCCAGCACCCGGTTCACCTGGGCGCGCAGCTCCAGGATCCGTTGCATCGGCGCCACCAGCTCCGGCGCCGCCCAGGTGGCCGGCACCGTGGGCCAGCCCCGCTCGAACACGGAAGCCTCGGCCACCGGGTAGGGCAGGTTCTGCCAGATGTCCTCGGCCATGTGGCAGAGCACCGGCGCGATCAGCCCCGCCAGCCGCTCCACCACGAGGTGCAGCACGGTCTGGCAGCTGCGGCGCCGGGCGTCGCTGGCCGCACTCACATAGAGGCGGTCCTTGGCGATGTCGAGATAGACATTGGAGAGATCCACCACGCAGAAGTTCTGCAGGGCCTGGAAGAAGCGGTAGAACTCGTAACGCTCGAAATCGGCGCTAACCTCCTCGATCAGGCTGGCGGTGCGCTGCAGCATCCAGCGATCGAGCAGGGGCAGGTCCGCGATCGGCACGGCATGCTCCGACGGCACGAAATCGTGCAGGTTGCCCAGTAGATAGCGGGCCGTGTTGCGCACCTTGCGGTACACATCCGCCAGCTGCTTCACGATCCCAGGCCCCAGCGGCACGTCGGCGGAGTAATCCACCGAGCTCACCCACAGCCGCAGCACGTCGGCGCCGTAGGCCGGCTCCTGTTTCTCGTTCTTGCCTCCCTCCACCAGAACAACGGGGTCCACCACATTGCCGAGGGATTTGCTCATCTTGCGGCCCTTCTCATCGAGGGTGAAGCCGTGGGTGAGCACCCGGCGGTAGGGGGCCTGGCCGTTCACGGCCACCGAGGTGAGCAGGCTGCTCTGGAACCAGCCGCGGTGCTGGTCGGAGCCCTCGAGATACAGATCAGCGGGGTAGCCCAGCCCCCGGCCCTCCAGCACCGCCGCCCAGGAGGAGCCCGAGTCGAACCAGACATCCATGGTGTCGGTGCCCTTGCGCCACTGGTCGGCCTGGTCGGCCCAGGCCGGCGGCAGCAGCCCCGCCTCGTCCCGCTCCCACCACACATCGGCGCCGTGCTCGGCGATCAGCGCTTCGGCATGGGCCAGGGTGTCGGCGTTGAGCAGCACCTCGCCGGTTGTGCGGTGATAGAAGACCGGGATCGGCACCCCCCAGGAACGCTGGCGGGAGATGCACCAGTCGCCCCGGTCCCGCACCATCGCCTCGATGCGGTTACGGCCGCTGGCCGGCAGCCACTCCACCGCCGCGATCGCCTCCAGGGCCTGGGCGCGGAAGCCGTCGACGGAGGCGAACCACTGTTCGGTGGCCCGGAAGATGGTCGGTTTCTTCGTGCGCCAGTCGTAGGGATAGCGGTGCTCGTAGCGCTGCTCGGCCAGCAGCAGGCCGGCATCCCGCAGGG
>JBBQIH010000250.1:0-4387 GCA_038324725.1 Cyanobacteriota bacterium
CGTCCCTGAACCGATCGCCCTGGCCGCTTTCCCGATGATTCTCGGGCAGAAGAGCCTTTCCGCCTCACCGCTGGGCAGCCCATCCACCACCGACAAGATGCTGCATTTCAGCTGTCGCCACGGCATCGCACCCACCACGGAATTCTTCCCCATGTCGAAGGCGAATGAAGCCCTGGATCATCTCCGCTCCGGCCAAGCCCGCTATCGCGTCGTGCTCATCAACGACCTGGGGTGAGGCCGCTGCTGTAGCGGAGCACCTTGGTGCAGCACTTCCGCATGTCCCTGAAGAAACAAGGTCCAGTCGCGACCCTGGTGCTGCTCAGGCAAGCGGAAGGGCCTCCTGCTCAATGCGTTGGCGTCATTCCGGGCGAAGTCCGCGCCGGGTGACCAGATCCACGCGAGCGTTGAGCAGATCTTCCATGGCCAGCTTGAGATCCATGCACTGCTCAAAGCTGGGGCTGCCTGGGACATCCACAAGCAGGTCAACTTCGCTATGTTGCGCCGCCGTGCCGTGGAGCACAGAGCCAAAGACACGCAGATCCCGACCACCGTGGGCAGCGATGAGCGCCTGCAGCTTGGGCGCCAACTGCGACAGCTGCTGGAGCGTTGGGGGTTGGCTGGCGGTCATGGTGCCCATTCTGCTGCCCCTCGCCAGGACCGCCCCGATCCCAGGCCGCGCGGCTCCAGGGCACGCAGCACGTCTTGCCATGGCCTTCCCATCGGTTCTGGGTATGGAGGGGACTGTGGGTTGGCTGCAGCCGCCACGCGCCCTCGCCAGAAGGGGTCCCTGCAGGTGCTCCTGCCTAACGAACCGCCCAAACCCCAACCTGGCCCTGGCGACCGGCAGGCGCCAGCATCGCTCCATGGGCTTCAGCTCCTCCCCCACCCACAGCGCCTGCGCGAAGCCATTGGGCCAAGGGGAGCAGCTCACGGGGCCCTAAAGGCCCAGGCTGCCGATCAGCTCCTCGATCGAGCAGCCAAGCTGCGTGGCCACGTCCTTGAGGACCTGGCGCAGGGTGCCGACTCTCAGCGGCTTGTGCGCCGGAATCGTGAGGTGCTGCTGCTGGCCGGCGGAATCCTCACAGGGCCAGCAGTTCCTGCCGCACGTGATGGAGGCGGATCAGGGGTGGCGCCTCGCCAGGATCGAAGTGGCAGACGACCGACTCGCGGATCTCCCGGTGGAGCTCCTCGAGGGTGTCTGCCTCGGTGTGGATCGCGGCACCGGCCGCACTGGCTCGGAAGGACCCGTCCTCCGCTTCCTCGACCACGAAAAGGATTTCCTGCACGGCGCCCTCCAATAGAACCAGTCTTGCAGTGGTGAGCGGGAGACAGCCCCTTTGTGGGCAAAGGGACTGGGGCGGCACACCAGCGCCCCGAACCGGGTTGGCTGCAGCCGCCTCAAGCCCACGCCAGAAGGGATCCCAGCAGGAGCGCAAGCCTGACGGGCCGCCCAAAGCGAAACCTGGCCCGGGTGCCCCGCAGCCGCCACCATCACTGCATGCCCCCGCACCCCTCCCCCACCTACGAACGCCTCCGCGACTTCATCCCCCAGCGGATGCGCATGAGCCCCATCGACCAGCCACGGCGCAGGACGTGGCCCGGCGAATCCTGGGCGAAGACGTGGCCCTGATCGACTACTACTCGGAGCGGGTGAAGCGGATGGTGGGAAAGGTACTCACCGGCAACGGCATCACCGCCTACGGCAACGGCGCCACCACCCTGATCGGCGGCCTGCCTGGGCTCACGGGTTGGGCCGATCGGTCTCTAGCCGTGAGCGAATCCAGAGCGGATCGCGTCGACAGTCGAGGATGGCGTAGATGTCGATGCTTGCCTCCTCCACCAAGTAATAGAGCGCGAATGGGAATCTTCTGATCAACAGCCGATGGAAGCCGTCGACCTGCGGATGGATGCCGGCGTACAGAGACAAAGACCGGACATCGGCTTCAATGGCGTCAAGAAAGTGGTCGCCAAGGCCGACGAGCTGGCGCTCATAAAACAACCAGCCGTTGCGGAGATCATCCCTGGCAGCATCAAGAAGTCTGATGTCCACGAAGCTCGGATCTCAGATCAGCGATGGCAGCATTCCAGGGCTGAAAACGGTCAGGATCCTGCCGTACCTGCTCACGGCGTCGCTCTAATTCATCGCGATGCCAGGAGGGGGAATCGACCTGATCGGGCGTAGCGGAGAGATCTGCCCAGAGGAGTTCCATCGCCTCGAGCTTCTCTTCCAGACTCATATTAGCTAGAGAGAAATGTGCCGCCATCAAGCGAGGCCTCCCAGGGAGCAATCGCGCCACTGTAGAGCTGATGCAACCACGACAACGATCCAGACCACACGTTCAGAGGTTTGCTGTTCAACTCACCAGTACCACCCCCTGTCCCATCTCCCACCGGCACTGGCCTGACAACGCCAGGACACCCCATGCCCCCGCACCCCTCCCCCACCTACGAACGCCTGCGCGACTACGTGACGCGGCGGATGCGCATGAGCCCCATCGCCCCGCTCCAGCCGAGGACATCGCCCGCCGGATCCTGGGGGAAGACGTGAACCAGATCGACACCTACGCGCAGCGGGTGAAGCGGATGGTGGGGCGGGTGCTCACCGTCAACCGCGTGACCAGCTGTGCCAACGACCACTACCGCCTGTTGGGCGGCGAGGAGTTGAGTGACGCCGAGCCGCCAGCACTGCTCACGCCATTGGCTGAATTGGCTCGATTGCCGGCAGCACGCTTTCCAGAGCCTGCTTGGCCAGCTTCAGATCATGGCTCCCTTGCATCCGCAACCAGAAGCCTCGCTCAGACCAAAGAACCGGCAAAGGCGCAGATCGGTATCTGCCGTGATAGCGCGCCTGCCCTTCACAATCGCGTTGATGCGGCTCTCGGGCACATCGATCGCCTGCGCCAACCGGTACTGGCTGATCCCCAATGGCCGCAGGAACTCCTCCAGCAGCACCTCGCCCGGGTGAACGAGCATCACGTCAGTGATAGTCAACGATTTCGACATCCTCTGGCCCGGCTTCCGTCCAGTGAAAGCAGAGCCGGAACTGGTCGTTGATGCGGATGCTGTGCTGGCCATGGCGGTCTCCCCGGAGCGGCTCCAGGCGGTTGCCTGGTGGAATCTGCAGATCGTTGAGGCATGCGGCGGCATCAAGAATGGCGAGCTTGCGGAAGGAGAGCTTGCAGAAGGCAGTGCGAGCGATGCTCCCAAAGCGCCGCACCGGCTTTCCCGAAAACAGGGCCTGGGTGTCTCGGCAACGAAACGACCTAATCACACCGCTACCTTACCACCGCCAAACGTAGGCACGCCAGGCGGTGGGGCAGGGCGAAGGCGATCACGAGCTGACGTGGCGGCCTGGCTTGCCTGTGTTCTTCCCCCACAAGTGCCACCTCCGTTACGCCCCAGCGAGGATGCGCCCATGCCCCCCCCGCCAGCGCAGGAGGTGGCGCGGCGAATCCCGGGCAGCGGCGCCTGGTGGGCCTTCCGCCCAGCGGTGGAAGCAAGGCGGCTTGGACGACGACAGCAACCTTTAGGAACTCAGCTTCCGATGCAACGCCCTCAGCCGCGACTGGGGGGGGGGGGGCTCGCCAGAGGCTCGAGGCGGACGCCGGCTTCAGCGATAGCTGAGGAACTCCTCCACGGTCATGCCGATGTCCTTGGCGATCTGACGCAGCAGCGGTGGCGCAATGTCGCGACCTTTGTGGGAAGGAACGGTGGTGGAGCGTCCGCCCGCATCACGGAACTGCTGATGGGAGCCCCGCTGACGGACGAGCTTGAAGCCCAGTGTCCGGAGGATGTCAGCCACCTCCGATGGAGTGAGAACCGGGATTGAGCCCACGGTCAGTCAGGCACCACGATCTGCTGCAGGCCGACGAAATCGCTTTCCAGGACAGGCTCGCCGTCCTCCAGCAGCATGGCGATCACCTCCTGGAGGTTGGCCTGCAGTTCATCGAGTGTCTGTCCCTGGCTGTGGGCGCCGGGGAAGCCAGGAACGTGGCCCACGAGAAGCCCTGTGTCAGGACAGCGCTCGATCACAGCGGAGAAGGTGCGCACAGTCACAACCGCTTGGCGTGGATTCATCGTAGGCAGATGGCCAGTGGTGTCCGAGAGGGTGAGGGGGGGCAAAGCATCGCGAGGTGGCTTCCGCTCCACCAGTGCCACCCCCGTCACACCCCAGCGAGGATGCCCCATCCACCCCTCCCCCACCTACGAACGCCTGCGCGAAGACGTGACGCGGCGGATGCGCATGAGCCCCATCGACCAACCGCTGATGCTCATGGAGCTGCTGGGGCGCCGCAGCCCAGCCCCAGCCGAGGACATCGCCCGGCGAATCCTGGGGGAAGACGTGACCCAGATCGCCACCTACGTGCAGCGGGTGAAGCGAATGGTG
>JBBQIH010000251.1:0-4365 GCA_038324725.1 Cyanobacteriota bacterium
CCGGCCACCGCGAATCGGGCTCACCTGGGCCAGCGGCCGCAAGCTCAGTGATGGCTTCACCAGCCGGGAATACCGCAAGCGCAGCCTGCCGGCCGACGTCCTGGTGCGGCTGGTGGAGGGGCTGGTGGCCCTGGGGTGCGAGCCGGTGCTGCTCCAGCAGGGGGAGGACCGGCAATTGGCGGAGCCGGTGGGCCACCTGTTCGGCGGGGCCATCGATCCAACGGGCGATTTTCTCGCCACGGCCCGGGTGCTGGCCGGCACCGATCTGGTGATCACCGTGGACACGGCCATGGCCCACCTGGCCGGGGCGATGGGCCATCCGACCTGGGTGCTGCTGCCCTTCAGCGCCGATCCCCGCTGGCTGAGGCAGCGGGACGACAGCCCCTGGTACCCGAGCCTGCGCTTGTTCCGCCAGGCCGATGACCGCGACTGGTGGCCGGTGCTGGAGGCGGTGCTGCGGGCCCTGGAGCAATGCCAGCGCCGCCGCTGAGCCCGGGCAGGGGCCTCTCAGCGGAGCAGGCGCAGGCTGCGGATCAGGGCTTCGAAGGCTTCGGCGGCCCGGTTCACCTCGTAGCGGGCCGCGACGGTGGCCCGGCCCGCTGCGGCCATGGCCGCGAAGGCGGGCGGGTCGGCCAGCACGGCCAGCAGCGCTTCGGCGAGGCGATCGGAGTCGTTGAAGGGCACCAGCAGCCCGTTGTGGCCGTGCTGGATCACCTCGTTCAGCGGTGGGTTGTCGGAGGCCACCACCAGGGCGCCGGAGGCCATCGCCTCCAGCAGGCTCCAGGAGAGGGCGTAGGGGTAGGAGAGATGCACGTGGGCGGCGCTGATGCGGAACAGGGCCAGCAGTTCGGGATGCGCCAGGGGCGGCAGGAAATGGATGCGCTCCAGGGGCAGCCGGTGGCCGAGCAGGGCCAGCAGTTCGCCCTTGTGACCATCGGGATGGGACGAGGGGGCGCCGTAGCCGCTGCCAGTCCCCCCCACGATCACGGCCCGGGCGTCCGGGCGGGCGGCCAGCACGGCCGGCAGGGCCCGCAGGACGCTGCGGAAACCGCGCAGGGGTTCGAGGGTGCGGCTGGCGAAGCTGATCACCGGATCGCCCTTGACCAGGGTGGGGCCGCCCTCCAGCCGCAGGCTGGTGCTGCCGCTGGCGGCGGCCGGCAGGGCGAGGCCTTCGTGCAGCACGTGGAAGCGGCTGCGCAGATGGGCGGGGAAGGTGTCGCGGGCGAAGCGGGTGGGCACGACGCAGGCGTCGGCGTCGGCGATCGCCGCCAGGCCCATCAGGTTGCCGCGGCGCCACTGGGCCCGCAGGGCCAGGGAGGGTTCGCCCAGATCGGCATCGAAGCCATAGCCGAGCAGGAGCGGGGTGGCATAGAGCTCGGGGTAGGCGATCAGCACCGCCTCGGGCCAGATGTCGCGCAGGTAGAGACATTCCCCCCAGCCGCTGTGGGCGAACACGGCCTCCGGGCGGTAGCCCTGATCACGCAGCTGCAGGCAGCGTTCCTGGACGCGGCCGGCCCGGTGCAGGTTGGTCTCCAGCAGCGGATCCACCAGTCCCGCCGGCAGGGCGGGCGCCTGCCAGGCGTAATCGAGCCGCTGGCCGCGAGGCGTGGCACCCAGACCGAGGACGCGGTGGCCGCGGCGTTCAAGGGCGGGGGTCAGATCACGAAACTGGCCGGGATGGTTCTGATGGATCAGCAACAGTTCCATCCGCTAACGCTATTACAATCCCGCTGCCTGAACTGACCTGCGTCATGTCGCTCTGGAGCCGTCTGTTCGGACGCCGGGATACGGTGAGCTGGGGTGAAAAAAAGCTGCAAAAAGATAGCGGTCTTCTGGACACACTGGTGAGTGATCCAGGCACCATTCCGATGGAGATGGATCGCCGGCCCCAGGTCACGCCCTGGTCGGCGGCGCGGCTGGGCACGATCTTCATGGATTTCGCCCATGAAGCCACCCCCACCCGGCTGGCGGAGGCGCGGCTGGCACGCCAGTGCCTGTCGAAGTTCTGGTTGAGTGCGCCGATCGATGCGCTGGAGCTTCTCTATGGCTCGGCGGTGGGCCAGAGCTATCGCCAGATGATCGGGACTGAGCTTGCCTCCCAGCCACTGCTGCGCGATGAAGAGAGCTGGAGAGACCATCTCTCCGAACGGCTCCAGAGCGGCTTCGATCGGCCGGAAATGGCCAATGTTCTGCTGGCGGTGATGCCCTATTTCCGCCGCGGCAAGATGAAAGTGCGCAATTGCGAACAGAATCTTCCCGACTGGCTGCTCGCGGACTACGCCAGCCTGTTCGAACCGGAACTGCTGCCGCGCCTGCGCCAACCCAGCCCCCTGGAGCGCAGGGCCCTGGCCCCCGCTGGAGCTGGGGGTGTGGCGGTGGCGCCGGTGGCCGCAGAGCCGGAGCTGCCGCCGTTGCCACAGCTCTCCGCCTTCAACGGTGCCCAGGCTCTTCAGCTCACCGGCAGCGAGGAGTTCCTCACCCGCCTCAACGGGCTGGTGAATCTGTTCGAGATCGACCCGGACGACGGGGCCATCCTCCAGGAGCTGGGCGGCTTCCGTCGCCAGCTGGGCCAGATCTGGCTGGACACTCCCGACGACCAGCTGCAACCCCTGTTCGAGAGCCCCTTCGGTGACCTCTACCGCAAGTTTCTGCGCAGCGGCTTCGCCGCAACCCCCCTGGCGGAGGACGACCGGCAGCTGCGGGGCCAGCTGGCCCACTACGTGCGCAACATGACCCGCCCCAAGGCCACCCAGGTGGTGCTGGCGGTGCTGCCCTTCTACCCCCCCGGCAAGATCGGCTTCGCCGGCGGTGAGCAGTTCATGCCCCAGTGGCTGCTGGGGGCCCTGCCCAGCCTCTACGCGAAGGTCTGAGCACGGGGACTGGCCCCTGAGCCGGGCGCCTCACTCGTGGAACTCCTTCCACAGCAGCCAGTAGGTGAGGTAGCCGAGCAGGGGCAGCAGGATCATCGGGGCCAGGGCGAACAGGGTCACCACCGGCGGCAGGTGCAGCAGCAACCAGAGCAGCACCAGGCCGTAGGCGAGGACGGCCACGGCGATGCCCAGCGACCGTTGGCGCAGGCGCTCCTTGAGGCGCAGGCGCCAGGCCTTGAAGCGGCGCCGGCGGCGCTGCTCGGGCGGCACGAAGCGCCACCAGTCGCCCTTGGGTCTATCGCTCACTGGGAGCGCAGGCGCTGGAGATTGCGGCGCTGATCTTCAAACAGGCCGGTGAGCAGGCTGATCACGCGCCGTTCGCGCAGCTGGATGTCGGCGGTGAGGGCCATGCCGGCCTGGAGCGGCACGCTGCCCGCGTCGGGCAGGGGGATGGTCTGGCGGCCGAGCTTGAGGATGACCGGAAAGTGGAGGCCCTCCGCCTGGGTGCCGAGCACCTTGGTCTGCTCCTCGGGGGTGAGGGCATCGGAGCCGATGCGCTCCACCTTGGCCGGCAGGTAGCCGAAGGTGTTGGCGGGGAAGGTTTCGATCGAGAGCTCGGCGCTCTGGCCCACCTGCACGAAGCCGATGGCCTTGTTGGGCAGGTACACCTTGGCCCGCAGGGAATCCTGGGGCACCACCTTGAGCAGGGGGGTGGTTGTGGCGGCACCCACCACGCTGCCGGCGCTGACGTCGACGTCGAACACCAGGCCAGCGGCGGGGGCGGTGAGCAAGCCGTACTGGATCTGGAGGCGGGCCTGGCGGATCTGGGCGTCGAGATCACTGATCTGGCGCAGGTTGGCTTCGATCGTGGTGCGCAACTCCACATCGGTGCCGGAGCCGGTGTTGACCAGCTGGGAGCGCAGGCGGGCGATCTCGCTCTCCTCTTCGGCCACGCTGGTGCGCAGGTCCTGCATCCTGTTGCGGGCTTCGAGCAGTTGCACCTCACTGACGGCGCCATCGCGCACCAGGGACTGGTAGCGGCGTTCGATGTCGGCGTAGATGTTCAGGGAATCGCGGTAGCCGGCCAGGCGGGTGGTGCTCTTGGCCAGTTCCTCGCGGGCGGCCTGCAGGCGGCTGCTGAGCTCACGGGCGCGGTCGCTCAGCTGGCTCTGCTGGTTGGCGGTGAGGCCGGCGGTGGCGGCCTCTTCGCCCAGAGTCACCTTGGCGACGCGGTTCTCGTTGAGCAGCCGCTCGCGGATGCTCTCGGCGGCGGCCAGCTTGCTGCGGGGTTCGCGCAGGTCGAAGCGGATCAGGGGCTGGCCCTTGCTCACCGACTGGCCCTCCTTGACCAGCACCTCCTCCACCACCCCGGGGACGGGGGAGGCGACGTCCTTGACGGTGCTGGTGGGTTCGAGCTTGCCGGGCACGGCCACGGTTTCGTAGATCGGCGCCGTGACGCTCCAGAGGCCGAGGGCGGCGACCCCGCCCACCCCCG
>JBBQIH010000252.1:0-4311 GCA_038324725.1 Cyanobacteriota bacterium
CCCTGGTGAGCCAGCTGGTGTCCCCTTCCGTGGTGGAAGCGGCTGCGCCGGCCCTAGCCGACGCTGGTGTGCAGCAGGCCCTGGCGAGCTCCGGCCCTGCCACCACCGCGCCGCAAGTGCTTCCCGCCATTGCGGCGCCCCTCGAACTCGACCCCGACGTCCCCAACCCCACCCTGTTCACCATGGCCCCCGATTCCTCCAGCGCCGAACTGGCCTCCAGCGGCGCTTCGGCCCTGGGCGGGGAGCTCGTCTCCCCCACCGAGCGCACCACCCCCAGCGGCCTGCGCATCACCGACCTGGCCCTGGGCGAAGGCGCCGAAGCCAAAAGCGGCCAGACCGTGGTGGTCAACTACCGCGGCACGCTCACCAGCGGCAAGGAGTTCGACAGCAGCTACGGCCGCGGTCCCTTCAGCTTTCCACTCGGCGCTGGCCGGGTGATCCGGGGCTGGGACGAGGGCGTGGCTGGAATGAAAGTGGGCGGCAAGCGCAAGCTGGTCATTCCCCCCGATCTGGCCTATGGCGAGCGCGGCGCCGGTGGCGTGATCCCCCCCAACGCCACCCTGGTGTTCGAGGTGGAGCTGCTGGAGGTCAAGGGCTGAACCACGACCCCCGGGCAGCCGGGATTCGGGTGACGATCGTTACAATGCCGCATAACCCCAACTGTCTCCCATGGCTCACCAACTGCCCGAACTGCCCTACGGCCTCGACGCACTCGAGCCCCATATCTCCAGAAAGACCCTCGAGTTCCACCACGGCAAGCATCACGCCGCCTACGTCACCAACCTGAACAAGGCGATCGAAGGCGGCGACCTCGAGGGCAAGAGCCTCGAAGAGGTGATCCTGGCCGTCGCCGGTGATGCCTCCAAGGCCGGCGTGTTCAACAACGCCGCCCAGGTCTGGAACCACAGCTTCTACTGGCAGTGCATCAAGCCCGGTGGCGGCGGCGCCCCCACCGGTGCCCTGGCCGAGAAGATCGCCGCCGACTTCGGCAGCTTCGAGGCCTTCGTCGAGCAGTTCAAGGCCGCCGGTGCCACCCAGTTCGGCAGCGGCTGGGCCTGGCTGGTGCTCGATGGCGGCACCCTGAAGATCACCAAGACCGCCAACGCCGATCTGCCCCTGGCCCATGGTCAGAAGGCCCTGCTCACCATGGATGTCTGGGAGCACGCCTACTACCTCGACTACCAGAACCGCCGTCCCGACTACATGACCACCTACCTCGACAAGCTGGTCAACTGGGACTTCGTGGCAGCGAACCTCGCCGCCGCCTGATCACGGCCTCTTTTCCAGCCCATCTCCTCAGGCCCCTGTCCACTGGACAGGGGCTTTTCATTTGACAACAATCTCCAGCCGCCTCGGGTTGATGATCAACACCCCCCCTGAACAGGGACCTGGTGCGCCTGGCTTCTGGCTCCCTCAATCTGGGAAACACCCGCCTGGCCGCGGTGATGACCAGCCCGGTGCTGAGTCTGCGCCAACAGGACTCACGAACATCGTCCGATCGTCGACGAGGGAGGGGCGCCCCTGGGACTGGTGACGATTTCCAGCCTGAGACGCCTGCTCAAGCAGACGTTCTTGCTGCGCTTCCGGCAGGTGGCGGAGCTGATCGCAACCAAGGTGATCACCATCGAGCCTCAGGCAATGGTGCAGGAGGCGGTGAAGAAACTCGGGGACCACGCGATCAGCTGCCTGGTGGTGGTGGGCCTCGGCAACGTCGTGGGGCACCCTGGCGATGGGGACTCCGAAGGAGCAGATCATCTGAAACCGCTGGGGATTCTCACCGAGAATGACTTGCTTCAACTGCAGGCCCTGGGGCAGGACCTCAGCAGCCTGCGCGTGGAACAGGTGATGAGCGGCCCACCGATCTTTGTGAAACCCGACGACGAGCTGGGAGCTGTGCAGGATCTGATGAACCGCAAGTGGGTGGGCCACCTGGCCGGCGTGGTCACCGAAACGGATCTCACTGATGTTCTTGATCCTCTGGATCTCTATGGCATCAACAAGATTCTCCAGAAGCAGGTGAACTCCCTGAGAGACGACCGCGTTCGGCTGCTTGCCGGACGGCACTTCAACCTGAAGTAGGGATTCAGTCGCGGTGAGTTCCGCCTGGTGTACCAGTCCAGCTCCACCTCCCCATTGGGCATGTGCACAGTGCTGAAGCCCTGTTGCGCTGGCGCTCTCAGGAGCATGGCAACGTATCGCCGGCCGAGTTCATTCCCCTTGCGGAACAGAGCGGCTTCATCGTCAAGCTGGGAGACTGGATCCTGGAGAACGCTTGCCAACAGGTTCTGGCGTTTCAGAACAGCCCTCACGATCCGACCAGCGTGGCGGTGAACGTCTCCGGATTGCAGCTGAATCAACCGGATTTCGTGAGTCGCACCTGCAGAACCCTCGACCGGCTTGGGGTGGATCCTTCCCTGATCCACCTGGAGCTCACCGAAAGCGCACTGGTGGAGAACTTCTCCACCACGTCGGAGACCTTCCGCCAACTCCAGCAGCATGGAATCCGCATCGCCATCGACGACTTCGGCAGCGGCTACGCCTCCCTCTCCCACCTGCAGCACTTCAGCTTCGACATTCTCAAGATCGATCGCTCCTTCATCAGCGAACTCCACCACCAGCCAGCTCTCCTTGCCTTCGCCTCAGGAGTTGTCGCGATGGCGCCGGTCGATGTCATCGGCTCCCCAGCCGGCAGGATCAACGCGGACATCGGCGGCGGCCAAACGCTGATGAAGGAGCTCAAGGCCGCTTGCACCGCTCCTGCCGGGGCCTGTTCCTACCCAAACCCAAGTTAGTCTGGTCAGACAGACCAGATCAGATTTCCATGCCCGCCCCCCGGCCGCGAACCGACAGACAAGCGGCCAACAGGACAGCTGCCCTCAGGACCGTGAATGTGCAGGAGGCCAAAACCCACCTCTCGGCCCTGCTGGCGAGGGTGGCCAGCGGCGAGCGCATCGTCCTGGCTCGCAATGGCAAACCCTGTGCCCAGCTGATTCCTCTCGACCCCGAACCCCGGCGCCAGCTGGGCTTCATGCAGGGGTCCGTGGACGAGAGCTTCTTCGATCCCCTGCCGGAGGACGAGCTTCAGAGCTGGGGCGTATGAGGCTGCTGCTCGATACTCATGTGCTGCTGTGGGCCGTGCTTGAACCCCACAAACTCTCGTCCCACCTTCGCGAAACCCTGGAGGACAGCCGCCATGAGCTGCTGGTCAGTGCCGCCAGCGCCTGGGAAATCGCCACCAAATGGCGATTGGGCAAACTGGCCCATGCCGCCTCTGTCGTGCACAACTACCACCAGGCGATCGATGGCCTGGCCGCCACCGAACTGCCGATCAACGGCGAGGCAGCCCGACGCGCTGGCCTCTGGCAGGTCGACCACAGGGATCCGTTTGACCGCCTCCTGGCTGCCCAGGCAGCGCAGCAGGAGCTGGTCCTCGCTACGACCGATCCAGCGTTCAGGCTGTTTGCGGGGGTGGAGCTGCTGAGCTGAGCACCGCCTTCGGCGGAATCCACATGGCATCGCCGTAGGAGAAGAAGCGATAGCCACTCTCAATCGCCTCGCCGTAGAGAGCGAGCAGCCGCTCGCGGCCCAGCATCGCGCTCACCAGCAGGAGCAGTGAGGAGCGGGGCAGGTGGAAGTTCGTGAGCAGCCCCTGCACCACCTGGAAGCGGAAGCCGGGCTGAATCACCAGATTCACCGGACCGATGTGGGGGGCCAGCGTGCCGCCGTGAAGGGCCGCCACCCCTTCGAGCGCCCGCACGCTGGTGGTGCCGATCGCGATCACCCGATGGCCGCCGCTGCGGGCCCGCTGCACAGCGGCCACCACCTCGGGGCCCACCTCGACCCATTCGTCATGGAGCTCCAGGCCCGTGAGGTCCTCCTGCTCCACCGGGCGGAAGGTGCCGAGGCCCACGTGCAGGGTGATCCGGGCGATCGTCACCCCCCGATCGCCCAAGACCGCCAGCAGCTCATCGCTCAGGTGCAGGCCCGCCGTGGGGGCGGCCACCGCCCCGGGGCGCTGGGCATAGCGGGTCTGGTAACGGCTGCAGTCGGACTCGTCGTGCTCGTGGATGTAGGGCGGCAGCGGCATGGTGCCGTAGCGCGCCAGCAGCCCCTCGATGCGCTCGGCGCTGGTGCATTCGGGCGGGAAGCGGATCACCCGGCCGCCGCTGGCCGCGTCGATAGCCTCAACGGGCAAATCAAGCGCCGGCTGACCAGGCGCCTCCAGCTGGAGCCTGTCGCCCGGCCTCAGGCGCTTGGCCGGGCGAGCCAGGCAGAGCCAGCAGCTGTCCACGCCCTCTCCGCTGGCGGTTC
>JBBQIH010000253.1:0-4302 GCA_038324725.1 Cyanobacteriota bacterium
GTGCCGATGCAGCTCATCCTGTCGGACCTGTCCGCGCAGCTGAAGCTCGGGCAGCTCGACGGCGAGGCACAGCGAATCATCGACGGCCTGCTCGACGCCAACCCCTGACGCCAGGGCAACTGCTGACGCTGGCGAGCGGGCTTACTTGCTGCGACCGCCGCCGGAGGCGACCTTCTCTTCGTACACGAGGAGCGGCTGCGCCTTGCCGGCGATGACATCCTCGTTGATGAGGATCTCCTTCACGGTATTTGCCGTGGGGATCTCGTACATGGTGTCGAGGAGCGCGCTCTCGATGATGGAGCGCAAACCACGCGCGCCCGACTTGGTCTGCAATGCCGCTTTGGCAATTTCATGCAGTGCCAGCTTCGCAAACTTCAGCTTCACGCCGTCCATGTCGAAGAGCTTCTGGTACTGCTTCACGAGCGCGTTCTTCGGCTTCACGAGGATATCTACCAGCGCCTCCTCCGACAGCTCGTGCAGGGGCGCGATGACCGGGAGGCGGCCGACGAACTCGGGGATCATGCCGAACTTCAGCAGGTCCTCGGGCTGCACGTCCTTCAGGTACTCCCAGATCTTCTTCTCGTTCTTGGACGCGATCTTCGCGCCGAAGCCCATCGACTTCTGACCGACGCGGTTCTCGATGATGTCCTCGAGACCGGTGAACGCGCCGCCGCAGATGAAGAGGATGTTGGTCGTGTCGACCTGCAGGAACTCCTGCTGTGGGTGCTTGCGCCCCCCCTGGTGGGGCACGTTGTCAACGGTGCCCTCCAGCATCTTGAGCAGGGCTTGCTGCACCCCTTCACCGGATACATCGCGGGTGATCGAGGGGTTTTCGCTCTTGCGGGCGATCTTGTCGATCTCGTCGATGTAGATGATGCCCCGCTGGGCCTGTTCCACGTCCAGGTCGGCCTTCTGGAGCAGGCGCAGCAGGATGTTCTCGACGTCCTCGCCCACGTACCCGGCTTCGGTGAGGGTGGTGGCATCGGCCACGGCGAAGGGCACGTCGAGCATCTCCGCCAGGGACTGGGCCAGGAGGGTCTTGCCGCAGCCGGTGGGCCCGATCAGCAGGATGTTCGACTTGTGCAGGCGGGTGGCGGTCTGGTCCGTCTCGCCCTTGCCGTCTCCCTGCCAGGCCAGGCGCTTGTAGTGGTTGTAGACGGCCACGGCGAGCACCTTTTTGGCCTCCTCCTGGCCCACGACCTGCTGGTCGAGGAAGGTCTTGATCTCCTGGGGCCTGGGGATGGTGGCGAGAGTGGGGGCGGGCTTGGCCGATTTCTTCGCCGGGGCCTTGCGACCGCCATCGGCGGAGGGCCGTCCCTGGGGGCCGGGGCCGTGGTGCTCGACGAGTTCCTCATCGAGGATCTCGTTGCAGAGATCAATGCACTCGTCGCAGATGTAGACACCAGGCCCGGCGATCAGCTTGCGCACCTGTTCCTGGGACTTGCCGCAGAAGGAGCACTTCAGATGGGCGTCGAACTTGGCCATCGGCGAGGAGGCGGCGGGAGCGGCGTTGGTCGCCCGGGGGAGGCGTTGGTGGAAGCCCGGCCCCCAGGATCGACCCCAGCCGTCGTTTTGTCAGTCGTTCCTGAGGTTCGGACCGGCGGAGGGGCGACGGCCTAGGGGACGGCAGGGGCTGGGGCGTCATCGACCACCCGGTCGATGAGTCCGTATTCAACCGCCTCCGCCGGGGAAAGGAAGTAGTCCCTGTCGGTATCTTCAGCGATCTTGTCGAGTGGCTGACCGGTGTGCTCGGCCATCAGCCCGTTGAGCGTGTCCTTCAGGAACAGGATCTCTCTGGCCTGGATCTCGATGTCGACGGCCTGGCCCTGGGCGCCTCCGAGGGGCTGGTGGATCATGATCCGGGCATTGGGCAGGGCCATCCGTTTGCCAGGGGCCCCGCCGGTGAGCAGGAAGGCCCCCATGCTGGCGGCCAGGCCGTAACAGATGGTCACCACATCAGGAGCCACCTGCTGCATGGTGTCGTAGATGGCCAGGCCGGAGGTCACCGAACCGCCCGGTGAGTTGATGTAAATCTGGATGTCCTTCTCAGGATCCTCGGCTTCGAGGAACAGCAGCTGGGCCACCAGGGAATCGGCCACCTGGTCGTCGATGCCGGTGCCGAGAAAGATGATGCGTTCGCGGAGAAGCCGCGAATAGATGTCGAAGGCCCGGTCGCCGCGGCCGGACTGCTCCACCACCGTGGGCAGAATCCCCGGTGCCGCCGAGGGGCCTGGGGTCGCCACGCCGTTCCAGGGCATGGGGCCCTGCCAAAGGTTGCTCACGGGATGGGGCCGTGTCCCCGACGGTCCTGCCAGGGCGGCAGGCAGCCAGTCGGGGATCAGGGGCGAGGGGGCGTCGATCACGCGGATTCGCTGGCGGACGGGAGGAGTGGCCTCAATCTATGGCTGGGCGCCTTCCTCTTGAGCCTTGCTGCCCCCAGCACCGGCAGCTCCCTGCTTCGGTTTCGCCACCCCCTTCGTCGCCGCTTTCGGGGGCTCCTCGGTGGCGGGCTCCTCCGCATCGGCAGCTTCCGACGCCTCTTCGGCCGCCGGGGGCTTGTCGGTGATCGTGCTGTTGGCCTCCAGCCACTCCAGCAACTTCTCCTTCAGTAGGTCCTCGGCCACAGCCAGCCGCAGCCGGTCCTGGTCGATCGAGGCGCTGTCGCTCAGGCCCTGGCGGATCTCGATCAGCTTGGCCTCCAGGTCGGCGGCCGCCACCTCGATCTTCTCGGCGGCGGCCAGCGCCTTGAGCGCCAGGGTGCGCCGCAGCCGCTGCTCGGCCTCAGGCCGGGAGGTGTCCATCAGGCTGCGCACCAGATCGGGGGTGAACAGCTTTTTCACATCCATGCCCTGCTGGGAGATCTGACCGGCCGTCTGCTCGATCAGGTTGCGCACCTCCTGCTGGATGAGGGTTTCGGGCAGCTCCACCTCCAGCTGCTCCACCAGCACCGTGAGCAGGGCTTCATGGCGGTTGGTCCGATGGCGACGCTCGGCGTCCTCCCGCAGGCGCTGCTCCAGGTCGGCGCGGAGGTCGGCCAGGGTCGGCTTGTCGCTGGCCTGCTGGGCGAAGGCATCGTCGAGGGCGGGGAGCTCCCGGGTCTTGAGTTCCAGCAGGGTGATCGCGAACAGAGCCTCGCGGCCTGCCGCCTGCTCCTGGGGGTAGCTGTCGGGGAAGCGGCAGGTCACGTCGCGGCTGTCCCCGACGGCCATGCCGACGATGCCGGCCACGAAACCGGGGATCATGCGTCCCTCCTCCAGCTCCACTTCCATCCCTTCGCTGCTGCCGCCCTCGATGGCCTCGCCGTTGTCGACGAACGTGCCGCTGAAGGCGATCTGGGCCACGTCAGCCTCGGTAGCGGCTCGGTCCTCCACCGGCACCAGGGTGGCCAGCTGGCGGCGCGACTGCTCGATCAGCTCGTCGACCCGGGCGGGGTCGAAGGGCACCGGTTCGGCTTCCGCGTTGAAGCCCTTCGTGCTGCGCAGGCTGGGGATGGGCTCCACGTCCATCTCCAGGGTGATGGTGAGCTCCTCGCCCGGGGTGAAGCGCTGCAGGACCAGCTCGAAGGCTTCGTTGAGTTCGGGTCGGCCGATGGCCTCGATGGCCTCCTGCTGCATCGCTTCCCGCACGACCGCATCCACGAGGTCTTCAAGCGCGGTGGCGCGGATCCGCAGCGGTCCGATCTGCTGCAGCAGCACCGGCCGTGGTACCCGTCCCTTGCGGAAACCGGGCAGTTTCACGCTGCGGCTCAGCTTCTCCAGGGCGGTGTCGTAGCTCTTCTGGCTGCGTCCCGCGGGCACGGCGACCTCCACGGCCAGGCGGCTTCCGGGACGCGGGGAGGTGGTCACCCGGAGGTTGGTTTCGGTGCTGGCGGCTGGACTCATGAAACGGGCTCGCTCGGGTCAGCCCCCCATCCTAGAAACTGGCCGTTCTGGGCCCCTGCCACGTATTGTGCGATTGACGCAACGGCGCGCCCATATCCCCAACTGAACACACCTTTCCGGCCCCAGGTCGGTCGTTTTGTTTCAGGGTCCCGTTTCCGCAGCCTCTTCATCCGATCCCCGCCCAGCCACCTGTTCCTTTCTCCCCGTTGACCGTCTCAGCGACCCTGACCTCCCCTCCGCGTCAGCTGCCTTCGAGGCCGTTGCGCATCGCCATCCTCGGCGCCACGGGCGCCGTGTGCCAGGAGCTCCTGGCCCTGCTGGAGGAACGTGGCTTTCCGGTGGCAGAACTGGTGCCGCTGGCGTCCCCCCGCTCCGCCGGTCAGGAACTGGACTGGCAGGGCGAGCGGATCCGGGTGCAGCC
>JBBQIH010000254.1:0-4300 GCA_038324725.1 Cyanobacteriota bacterium
CCGACCGCGTCGCTGCTGATCTGGGCCTACCTGGTAGCAACGATCAGCGACCAGTGCGCGATCACGCGCGCGCGGGCGGCGGCGGTCGAGCAGCTGGGCTGGCACGCCGCTCGGCTGGCGTATCTCGCGCCGCCGGCCAGCGCCGAAGCCGCCGCGCTGGTCGAAAGTGTGCGCTATCTGGCCGATGTCGTCGCGGCCGCACACGCAATTCGCTCGCTGATGGAGCCGACGTTCGCGTCGGCGCAGCTGGGGCAACGCGCGCGCTGGGATGCGCTGATCCTGCGCGTGCCGGAACTGCGGGCGCTCCTTAACGAGCATCACGCGCGCTGGGCCGGCAATATCGACTTTCCACCTTTGGAGCTTGCGGAGATCGACGCTTTTCTGCGCGCGCTGGTCGATCGGCCGGGCGTGATCTGGCAGCAGGCTCGCGCGGCCTGCCTGCTGGTGGCCCAGATGCGTGGCGCACGGCGGCCCGGGCACTACACCTACGCCGCCGGATTTGTGACGGCCGGCGCGCTCGCAGTAGCGCTGACTCGGCGCAGCCGCCGCACTGCTGGTGTCGTCGGTGTGCTGCTTTCGCTGCTACTGGCAAAACCATTGCGGGAGCGCACGCTCAAACTGGCGCTGCCCTGGCTAAGCCACCGGCTCTATCTGCTGCCCTCGATTTTTTTCGAGACTGGCCCATCCTTGAATGAGTGGATGGCGTAGGGCTGTGCGAAATAAAAACCATTCCACAGCAGGGTTGACAAGCTGCCAAGCTGCTGCTCCTGATCTTGTCAGCCTATCACCATATCAGGGCGTTCTTTGCGCTGCCGGCTCGCACAACCACGGTCGCGGCCGCCGGCGCAGAACGCGCTGATATTTGTCGAGCAAATCATCCATCACACTGTCCCATGAGCAGCGCTCGGCGGCAGCGCGGCCGGCCTGGCCCAGCGCGGCACACTGCCCCGGCGCGTGTATCAGCGCCCGGATGTGCGCTCGCAGATCGGCGCTGCTTCCGGGCGTAAAGAGCGCACCGGTGCTCCTGCGGCGGTGGCTCCAAGCGCTGGTTGTCGCGCATCCCGCTGTCTTCGGGCTGGGCGTCGCGTTCGCTGCTTTTCGGCTTGTTGACCGGCTGGAATTTGCCGGTGAGCACGGGTTTGGGCGGGAATTTCTGCACCGGCATGCCCTTGGTCACCGGCGCCATGAAGGCCCGCCAGGCGTAGGTGGCCAGGACGCTGGTGGTGCCCGTGCCGCGGTTGTTGTCGTACCCCAGCCAGACGCCGGTGGTGAGCTGGGGAATCGAGCCGATGAACCAGAGGTCCCGCGCCCCCTCGGAGGTGCCCGTCTTGCCCGCCACCGCCCGGTCGGGCAGGGCCGCGCCGCCGCCGGTGCCGCCCCGCACCACCTGCTGCAGCATCCACACCATCGCGTCGGCGATGTCGCTGCTCACCGCCCGGGTGCCGCGGGGGCCGTTGGCCCGGCGCGACCAGAGCAACACCCCGTCCGGCCCGAAGATCTCCTCGAAGGGCAGCGGTTGGATGTACACGCCCCGGTTCACCAGCGCCGCGTAGGCCGCCGTCATCTCGAGCACCGTCTGGTCGTTGGAGCCGATCGCCATCGACAGATAACGTCCCACCTCGCGGTGGATGCCGAGGCTCTTGGCGGTGGCGATCACCGGGTCGTACCCAAGCTTCTGCAGCAGGGCCACCGCCACGATGTTGAGGGAGTTCTGCATCGCCGTGGCCAGGCTCACCCGGCCCATGTAGCGGTTGCCGAAATTCCTGGGGCAGTACTTGCCGAAACAGCGGGCCGAATCCAGCACCGTGTCCTCCGGCTTCATGCCCTGCTTGAGGGCCGTGAGATACACGAACAGCTTGAACGTGGAGCCCGGCGAACGCAGGGCCTGGGAGGCCCGGTTGAACTGGGTCTTCTCCCAGTCCTTGCCGCCCACCATCGCCCGCACCAGACCGGTGCCGGGCTCCATCGCCACCAGCGCCCCCTCCATGCTGCCGGTGGCGTAGCTGTCGATCGTTTTCTGGGCCTGGGCCTGCCAGGCCGCATTCACGCCGCTGCGGATCGTCAGCCCGCCCACCTCCAGCTGCTCCTTGCTGAGCACCTTGGGCAGTTCCTGCTCCAACCAGCTGGTGTACCAGGGGGCCGGGTTATAGAAGTACTTCGGCTCAGCCGGCTTCAGGCCCAGGGGAGCCGCCTCGGCCAGCTGCAGCTGGGCGTCGTCGATGAAGCCCGCCTCCCGCATCCGCACCAGCACGAGCGAGCGCCGCCGCAGGGCCACCTCCGGATTCACCAGCGGCGAATACACCGAGGGGGCCGGCGGCAGGCCGGCGATCATGGCGGCTTCCGGCAGGGTGAGCTGGTCGGGCCGTTTGGAGAAGTAGATCCAGGCGGCATCCGACACGCCGTAGGCGCTGGAGCCGAGATAGACGTAATTGAGGTATTGCTCGAGAATCTGCGCCTTGCTCAGCTGGCGTTCGATCTTCCCGGCCAGCGCCGCCTCCTTCAGCTTGCGAATGATCGTGCGGTCCTGGCTGAGGAACACGGTGCGGGCCAGCTGCTGGGTGATCGTGCTGGCCCCCTCCTCCACCGCGCCCTGCTGCAGGTTGCGCATCACGGCCCGGCTGATGCCGAACAGATCGATGCCGTCGTGCTGGTAAAAGCGGCGGTCCTCGGCGGCCACGAAGGCGCGCTGGATCAGCAGCGGCATCTTGCCGGCGGGCAGTTTCTCCCTGGTGGCCGGACCCTTCTTGAGCAACACCTTGCCATCGGAGGAGAGGATCGTGATCGTCCCCGGCCGGTTGAAGCTGGTGATGCGGCCGGCGTCGGGAAGCATCCCGTCGAGGCTTCTCACCAGGGTCGTCTGGCCCAGGGCCACCAGCCCACCGGCGGCGGCCGCCGCCAGGGCCGGCACGAGCAGGCGCCAGTGGGAGCGCCGCGCAGGTCGGCTGGGCGGTGGCTCGCCAGGGTCCCGAGGGCCGGCGGCGGCCGTGGACGGCCCCACCCTGGTCATGGCAGGGTCAGGTCGCTGTGGCCGATCGCCAGGGCGGTCACGAGCATGCCGAGCACCAGGAAGGGCTGGGCGCTGGCCTGATACTTCACATCAAAGGCGACGGGATCACGCAGCAGCCAGATGTCCTGGAAGGTGATCTGGGGGACGATCAGCAGCACCAGCAGCACGGCGGCGAAGTGCTGGCCGATGGCGATCAGCACCGCCACCATCGCCAGCTGGAAGAGGTCGATCATGCCGGCGCTGATCCAGCTGGCCCGTTCGATGCCGAACACCACCGGCAGCGATTGCAGCCCCAGGGCCCGGTCGCCTTCGACGCTCTTGAAGTCATTGACAACGGCAATCCCCAGCCCCGCCAGGCTGTAGGCCAGGGTGAGCAGGGCTGTGGCCCAGGTGAGCTGGCCGAACAGGGCCTGGCCGGCCCACCAGGGCAGGGCGATGTAGCTGGCGCCCAGGGCGTAGTTGCCCAGCCAGCCGTTCTGCTTCAGCTTCAGCGGTGGCGCCGAATAGATGTAGCTGACAAACGAGCCGCCCAGCGCCAGCAGCAGCAGCACCGGCGTGCTGTGGCCGGCCCAGACATCCAGGCCCCAGGCCACGGCCAGCCCGGCCAGCAGCAGCACCACGATCTGCAGCCGCACCTGGCCCAGGGGAATCGCCCCGGAAGGAATCGGCCGGTAGGGCTCGTTGATCGCGTCGATCTCGCGGTCGTAGTAGTCGTTGATCGTCTGGGTGTAGCCCGCCAGCAGCGGACCGCTCATCAGCATGCAGGCCACCGAGGCTCCCACCTCCGGCAGGGTCCAGTGGAAATTTCCCGACGCCGCCGCCCCGCAGATCACGCCCCAGATCAGGGGGATCCAGGTGACGGGCTTCATCAGCTGCAGCCGGATCTTCCAGATGTTGGAGCTGCCTGTGGCGCCCTTCATCCCGAGCAGCTGCCTGGCGCCACCGGAGACGCCTGGAGAGCCGGCGCTGCTTTCGGGCCTCTGGCTCATGGGTGGGCCGTCTCAGGCAGGGGTGATCTCATCATCGAAGAACCAGGTGGTGGTCCCTCCGCTCAGCTCCACCACCACGCCGATCCCCGTGCCGTCGGTGAGGCGGAAGTCCTTCACGGTGCCGGTGGCATCGGCCTTGAGGGCCGCCACCAGAGTGGCCGGAATCCGATCGCGCACGCGGGTGACCCGCACCTTCGAACCGATGGTGATGCCAGCCTGGGCCATGTCCGGCGCGATTAGAAAGTGGCGCAACCTTAACAGTGAACCCGTGGTCGCCAAACGGATCATCCCCTGTCTCGACGTC
>JBBQIH010000255.1:0-4269 GCA_038324725.1 Cyanobacteriota bacterium
GGCCCAGGCGAGCCAGGTGCGCAGGCAGCGGTAGCGCTCGCGGGCCAGGGGCGAGAGCTCGTCGGGGAAGGGGGGACGGGCGTGCTGCTGCAGGGCCGCCCAGGGGGTGAGGTGGAAGGGCAGCAGCTCGAAGCGCTGATCCAGCACCTGGCCGGCGCCGGTTTCCAGCTGCAGGTGGTGGATGGTGCCGTCGGCGAGGATGGTGGGCAGCCGCAGCTGGAAGGGCCAGGGCCCCTGGGGCAGGGGTTCAGGGGGGGCGATCGGCAGGGTGGTGCCGCCGTCGAGGCGCAGCAGCAGGGGCTCGGGGCCGCGGCCCCAGCCGTGCAGCAGGGGGGTCTGCAGCTGGGTGAAGGCGCCTTCGCGGATGGGACCGCGCTGGCGCTGCTGGTCGATCTGGTTGTAGGTGTCGGCATCGAGCCGCATCGGACTGCCGGCCAGCTCGGTGCCGCTCGCCTCGGCCAGCACCCGCAGCACCAGCCCTTGGGAATAGGGGGGCAGGGGGTGGGAGGGGCCCCACCAGAAACGGAAGCCGCAGGGCTGCTCGATGCCCAGGTGCAGCAGATCAGGCCGGGCCTGGGCGGCCATCAGCTCGGCGATCAGCCGGCGCTGGCCGGGATCGAGCAGGTCGTCGAGCACCAGCTGCAGGCGCAGGGGCGCGGCCTGGGGCTGCAGGGGCCAGGGGCAGGCCCAGCCGGCCAGGCCGCTGTGGGGGCTCCAACCCTCGAGCTGGCCCACCAGGCCGGGGCGACGCCATTCGGCGAGGGAGGCGGTGGAGGGTTCCAGGGTGCCGGGCGGCTCGGCGAGCATCGCAGCCATGCTGGAATCGTTGGCGGAACCCTATTGCCCTTGTCCCGCTTTGTCTCGTTCCGCCATGGACCCGGCAGGCGGCGAACCGATGCTGCGGGTGCCGTTGCGGTTGCTGCGGCAGCTGGCTCTGCCCTACCCGGCGTATCACCAGCTGATTGCCTCGCTGCGGGCCGAGGCGGGCGGCGCTGCCGGCGATCCCCTGCTGGGGGAACTGACCGAAGCGAGTGCGGCGGCCCTGCGGGAGGCCCTGGAGCAGCGGCAGCTGGAGGCGGCCCTGGCCGCCCACGACGACCTGCTGGGCCACGTGATCGAGCTGACGGCGGCGCGGCCGGAAGTGGCGGCGATGCTGTGGCAGCGCTATGGCGATCTGCTCGGCCAGCTGACGATCCAGTTGCACGAGCGGGTGATCCCTGCCGACGGGGCCGCGCCGGATTTCGGTGCCGCCGAACGGACCACGGACGGGGCGCTCTGCCAGCGGATGGCGGCGATCCTTGAGGCGGCGGCGGCCCATCCCTGGCCGGTGCCCGACTGGCTGCCGGTGCTGGAGCAGCAGCTGGTGCAGCACGGGGCCCTGGCCTGGCAGCAGAAGCTCAAAGTGGAGGCCGCCGCCGCCGGGCCCTGCCTGGATCTGTTCCTGCGGTTGAGCCAGCTGCTGGATCCGCTGCCGGCGTGGGTGGAGCAGGGCTGCCGCACGACGATGGGGACGGTGATCGAAGCGCTGCCGCCCGCCGGCGCCCTGGCGGAGCCGGAGCTGGCCCTGCTGGTGGCGCGGGTGGGCCGGTTGCCGGTGGCGGCGGAGCAGCGCGGGGCCTTCGATGCCGCCCTGCTGCGGGCGCGCTTCAGCCTGGAGCTGTTGCAGCAGGGCCGCCCTGCCACTGAGGGCCAGGAGGTGCTGGACGCTGAGTGGCTGGAGGAGGAGGACGAGCCCGGTGCGGAGACGGCGCCCTCCCTGCCGGCGGTGGAGTGGCGCGTTGGCGCTCTGGTGGTGGAGCTTGATGCGCTGGAGCTGCAGCTGCTGCGCCACGCCGAAGGACCGGCCGAGAGCCTGGAGGAGGCCCTGGCCGAACTGCGCCGCCGCCACCACGACAGCGACTTCTGGAGCGCGGCGGCTGTGGCGGAGCAGGACCCGCTGGCGCTGCTGCGGCGCTTCGAGCTGGAGGCCGGTTTCTACGCCACCACCCAGGCGCCGCTCGACAGCCTGCGGCAGTGGGCCCAACCGGCGCTGCAGGCGTTGCTGCAGGCCCAGGTGTGGAGCGCCGATGCGTCCACCGAAGACCTGTGGCAGCCCTGGGGGCAGCCGGGTCAGCGGCGCCTGCCGCCGCGCGGCTCCGAGCTGCTGGAGCGACTGGGGGGTGGTGAGGTGCTGCTGGTGGGCGAGGCCCCCGAAGCCACCGAGGCGCTGCTGGAGGCCCATCGCGCCGGCCGGTTGTTCCCGGGGGGGGCGTTCGGCCTGCGTTGCCTGGCGGTACCGGAGAGCCGCCACCCGCAGCGGCCCGCGGCCGGCTTCGAATACAGCCTGGAGGCGCTGGTGGCGGCGGTGGAGGCGCTGTACCGGGAGCGGCCGTTCACGGTGCTGCTGGCCGGGGGCGGGGCCTACCGGCTGCCCCTGGCCCAGACCATCGGCAGCCGCTACGGGGTGCTGGCGGTGGCGGGGGCCACGGGCCTGGCGGCGTGGCTGGGGGGGCACGAGGTGCCGGAGCTGCGCCGATGAGCGTCCCGAACGGCCGGCAGGCGCACTGGGAGGCGGTGATCGCGGCCCACCCGCTCGAGAGCCACGACGCGGCCGAGTGGTTGCGGTACGGGCTGGCCCTCAGCCAGCGGATCGAGCCTTCGGCCCAGGAACGGCAGCAGCAGCAGCAGGTGGGGCTGGCCTTTGCCCATGCCGAGGCGCTGGGGGCGTCGAAGCAGGCCGTGGCCCTGAGCCAGCGGCAGGCGACGCTGCTGAGCCTGGTGGAGGCCCTGGAGCTGGCCGGCGCCGGGGCGGCGGCGGTGGCGCTGGGGTGCCTGGCCGACGGGCTGTGAAGCGAGGCACGCTTGGCTTACCCTGGTAAGGCTTCGCGCCTTCGGTCACCCATGGATGCCCTGCTCACGTTGTCCTCCAAGGGGCAATTGGTGATCCCGGCCAGATTGCGTCAGCTGCTGGGGCTGCGGACGGGGGATCGGCTGGCCCTGAGCCTGGAGCCGGATGGGTTGCGCCTCACGCCCCTGGGAACCGCTCAAGCAACATCGGCCCATGCGCTCATCGGCTGCCTTGGCTACCGCGGATCAGCCGTGCCGTTGCAGGAGATGGATCCGGCTTTGTATGCCACCCGATGAGCCTGCCTGTCGCTCTCGACACGACTGTGCTACTGAGGCTGCTCACCAATGACGATGTGGAACAGGCCCGTCGTGCGGCCGACCTGATTGATGCGAGTGTCGGCTGTTTTGTGCCGATCACGG
This sequence comes from Cyanobacteriota bacterium, assembly GCA_038324725.1. Taxonomy (GTDB): domain Bacteria; phylum Cyanobacteriota; class Cyanobacteriia; order PCC-6307; family Cyanobiaceae; genus Cyanobium. The sequence goes on from JBBQIH010000255.1 coordinate 3,247, forward strand.
TGGTGCTGGAACTGGAGTGGGTGCTGCGAGGCGCTTATCGGCTGCCGCGGGAGGCCGTGATCCAGGCGGTCGAAGGCTTGATGGCCATCCGCCAGGTGCATGTGGAGCAGGAGGAGCTGGTACGACGCGCTCTGGGTTGGCATCGGCAAGGCATGGACTTCGCTGACGCCATGCACCTGGCGCGCAGCGAGGGCTGTGGAGCCATGGTCAGTTTCGATCGTTCCTTTGCCAGCCTGGCGGGGGATCTGAAGATCTCGCCCAGGGTTACAGCGCCTCCAGAGGCGCTGATGTAGGGATGGCGCACACCGACTGTCCGCGGTTGCGGGCGGCGGAGGGGGCTGGTTGGCCTGCTGCAGCGTTGTGTACAACCTGTACAGGGCCGGCGTCAACGGCGCTTATGGTGACGTCATCTGATGACGGTCATGTCATGCGGACCATCGTGGATCTGCCCGACGGCGAGCGCGATCAGCTGGATGCCCTCTGTTCCCAGCGGGGCATTTCCCGGGCCCAGGCGCTGCGGGAGGCTCTGACCCTCTGGCTGGAGCGGGAGCGTCCACGCCACCGGGAGGTGTTCGGGCTCTGGAGCGACCGGGACCTCGATGGGGTGGCGCTGCAGCGGCGGATTCGGCAGGACTGGGACCCGCACTGATGGGGCTGCTGCTCGACTCCAACATCCTGATCGATGTGTTGCAGGGCCGGGATGTTGCCTTGGAGTGGATCCAGGCGCAGCCCCGCTGTTCCATCAGCGTGATCACCTGGATCGAGGTGCTGGTGGGATGTGGCCCGGGCGAGAGCGAGGCGGTGGAGGTGTGGTTGCGGGGGTTCCACTGCCTGCCGCTCGATGGCGCCGTGGCGCGTCAAGCGGTGGACTGCCGCCGCGCCCTGGGGTTGAAGGTCCCGGACGCCATCCTCCTGGCCACCGCCCGTTGCCATCAGTTGCGGCTGGCCACGCGCAACACCCGGGATTTGCCGGAGGAGCTGGCCGATGTGGTTGTCCCCTACACCCTCTGACGCCCGTGGTGG
>JBBQIH010000256.1:0-4237 GCA_038324725.1 Cyanobacteriota bacterium
ACCTGGCGCCGTCGCAGGTAGGGGCCGGCGTTGGCCACCGCCAGCAGGGTCACCGCCAGGAGCGAAAGGGGCACCGCTTCCCGGGTGGGCAGCCCGGCGCCGCTGATCAGCAGGGGCAACAGCAGGATCGATCCGCCAGCCCCGAGCACCGCCAGCAGGAAGCCGATCAGGGCGCCCCCGCCGGCCATCAGCAGCAGAACGGTGACACTCAAGGTGTCACCCGGTTCCAGGGCCTCGCCGCCAGCAGGAGGGCTCTGCCGGCGGCGGCCTCAAGCGAACACGGAAGGACGGAAGCTTTCAAATCAACCTCGACTGGCTTTTATGAGCATACACGCATACAACAGCTAAAGAGTGGAAGGGACGGCGCATCGTCGACATGCAGCAAACCGCTGCATGTCGGAAATGGTCCTGCCCTTCAGCCCGGCCTGGAAGACCCTGCATAATGTCGCAAGCGTCATACCCTTCTGCCATGGGCGTTGCCGGCCCCGGTTCCATTCCCAGCCCCGAACTGCTGGAGGAGTTCAGCCAGTTCTTCCGCCTGCTGAGTGAACCGGCCCGGCTCCAGCTGCTCTGTCATCTGCGTCAGGGTCCTGCCGATGTCGCCACCCTGATCGAGGCCACAGGGTTCAGCCAGTCGCACATCAGCCGCCAGCTGTCCCAGCTGCAACGCGCTGGCCTGGTGTCCTGCGACCGGGACGGGGTCCGGCTCATCTACCGGGCCGACACCGAGCTGGTGGAGGAGCTCTGCGACCTCGTGCAGAAGCGCATGAAGCAGCGTCTGCAGCAGCAGCTGGATCAGCTTCAGGCTGCCTGAGTCCTGCCCAACGAGGTGATGTCACCGCTCAGCGCGGCCGCGGCCTTCGGGCTCTGGATCAGAGCCAATGCACCGGGTAGGCGGAAGCGCCCTTCACCCCACGGCTGAACAGCCAGGCCAGCAGCACGAGCAGCACGGAGCCGGACAGCACCGGAAACAGGACGAATCCCGTGCCTGCCTTGAGGAAGACGCCGAGGAACGCAACCCCGCCGGCGGGTGGATGCAGGCAGCGGCACCGCTGTCCGACCACGATCGTGAGTCCCACCGCTAGGGCCACCCCCCAGGCGCCGTCCCAGCCGCCGCTGACCACCAGCCAGGCGATCAGGCCCGCCAGTCCGTTGCCCAGCACGATGTTGCGGGGCTGGGCCAGGGGACTGCGGGGATGGCCGAACAGCAGCACCGAGGAGGCCCCCAGTGGAGCGGCCATCAGCAGGTAACCACTCCAGGCGCTGAGTCCGCCGAGGAGGCCCAGCGACAGCAGGGCCCCCAGCCAGGAAAAGGCCAGATGGTGGCGCGTGAACGTCGGTTGATAGGCCCGCCCCCGTTCCCGTTCGCCATGAAGGGAGGCCCGCAGCTGCCCCAGCCAGTGGCGCCCGGCCCGGGGAAGGGAAGGCGCCTCGGGAAGGTGTGGGCCATCGGCAGCTGAGGGATCGGCCCGGAGGGTCATCTGAGGCCTCAGGAGCGCACAGGCGGTTCCATTGTTGCGACCCCAACCTCCCATGCGTGTGGCAGCGGCCACCAGGTCATGCCATCAGACTGGAGCTGGCTCCTGCACCTGCCCATCGGTGATCGCCACTTCAGCTGCTCCTGTGCGAGGCCCCACCCGCCCCAGCCCCCTGTGGACCCGGGCCTTCCATGGTTTCAACCTGCTGCTGCTCCTGCTGATGGCCTCCAGCGGCCTGGAGATCTACAACGCCAATCCGGTTTTCGGGGGTCGGGAGGGGGCGACCGTGCCGGAGCTGTTCACCCTGGGGGGCTGGTTGGCCGGTGGCCGCGACTGGCATTTCGGCGTCATGGGCCTCTACGCCGCCAATCTCGGTGTCTGGATCGGCCTGTTGATCCGCCAGCGCCACCAGCGCCTGGCGGCGATGGGAGATCTCGGCACCCTCCGCGTCAGCAGCAGCACCCCGAAGCGACGGCTGGCCGCTCACCGGGTGGTGTACACCCTGATGCTGATCGTGCTCGGTTTCAGCCTGATCACGGGGATGGCGATGTACAAACCCGCCCAGCTCTGGTGGCTCGTGGGTCTGTTCTCCTTCGCCGAAGCCGCTGGCCACGACAGCTGGCAGGTGCTGCGGGTGTGCCATCTGGCCACCATCCCGTTGATCGCCCTGCTGCTCGGCGCCCATGTGGTGCTGTCCTGGCGGGTGGGCGGGCTGCGGCTGTGGCGTTCGATGTTCGTCTGATCCCATGGCCACCCCTGCTGATCCCCTGAGTCGCCGCCGCTCCCTCGGCCTGCTGCTCGGCGGCGCTCCCTCGCTGCTGCTGGGCGGCTGTGCTCTCAACGCCCACAGCGAGGCCGTGGGCGCTGCCACTCAGCCGCTTAACGAACGCATCGAGGCCCTGCTGCAGGGCAAGGGAAAACTGCCGGAGTTCCGGCCCCGCCAGGTGGATCCGGCCGCCCTGCTGATCAACAGCTTCAATGGCATCCCCGAAATCTCGCCGGGCAGCTACCGCCTCGCCGTGACCGGGCTGGTGAGCCGTCCCTTGAACCTCGATCTGGCCGCCCTGGCGGCCCTGCCCCAGCACCAGTGCGTCATCCGCCACGTGTGCGTGGAGGGCTGGTCGGCGATCGTGGCCTGGTCGGGGCCACGGCTGGCCGATGTGGTGGCCCTGGCCGGCTTCTCGCCGCTGGCCGGCTATGTGTTCATCGAATCGGCCGATCAGTATTACGAAAGCTGGGATCTGGCCTCCGCCCTTCACCCCCAGACCCTGCTGGCCACCCACATGAACGGCGCCCCGCTGCCGGCGGCGAACGGAGCGCCGGTGCGGCTCGCCACCCCGATCAAGCTGGGCTACAAGCTCAGCAAGTGGGTCACGGGCCTGAAGCTGATGGCCAGCCTGGGTGACCGTCGGGGGTACTGGGAAGACCAGGGCTACGAGTGGTTCGCCGGACTGTGAACCCAAACCCGAGCCCTCAGGGCCGTACCAGGCCGGTCGGCACGTCCTTCTGGCCGGCTTCGCGCAGCAGCTCCTGGATGGTGCGTTCGGATCTGTCGTAGGCGCCTTCGCCGAAATGGGTATGGCGGATGCGGCCCTGGCTGTCGATGAAATAGAAGGACGGCCAGTACGTATTGCGGAAGGACTTCCAGATGGCGAAGTCGTTGTCGATCACGACCGGCCAGGTGACGCCCAGCTTGCGAGCCGCTGCCCGCACATTGGCTGTGTCGCGCTCGAAGGCGAACTCCGGCGTGTGAACGCCGATCACCACAAGGCCATGGTCTTTGTACTTGCTGGCCCAGGCCCGGACGTGGGGCAGGGTGCGGACGCAGTTGATGCAGGAATAGGTCCAGATGTCGACCAGCACCACCTTCCCCCAGAGCTGGTCGCGGCTGAGGGGCGGCGAATTCAACCAGATCGCCCCTTTCGGAAAGGGCGGCAGGGTGCCCAGAACCGGCAGGCGGCTGATGGCCGAAGCGCTCACCATGGCCGAATCCGGCGGCGGGACTCGGGTGAGCAGGGCCTGCTCGATCCGGTCGGTGTCCACGAGGCGCCAGCCGGCGAAGGAGACCTGCTCCAGGCCCAGCGCACTCACCCCCACCGCCGCCAGCACGGCGGCCCCCAGGCCGCGCCGCACCCAGAGGCCGGCCCCGAGCGAGCGCTGGAGAGGCTTGGCCAGTCGACCGCCGGCCAGCAGCGCCACCGCCAGGGAGGTGGCGGCACCCAGCGCGTAAGCGAGCAGCAGCAGGGCGGTGTCGGGGTTGGCGCCCCGCAGGGCAGCTCCGGTGAAGATCAGCCCCAGGATCGGCCCGGCGCAGGGGGCCCACAGCAACCCCACCGCCATCCCCAGCAGGACCGACGCGCCGATGGCATCGCCTTTCTCATTGACCCGAACGGAGCGTCGCGTCAGGACGGCGCCCAGCCTCACCAGTGGCCGGCTGAGGCGCTCCGCCAGAGCCGGCCAGAGCAGGGCGAGACCGAACAGGGCCAGCGCGATCAAAGCAGCCGTCCGCCCCCATTGGTGGGCCTGCACGACCCAGCCACCGCCCACGGCCGCCAAGCTGCCGATGGCGGCGAAGGTCGCGACCATGCCGGCCAGCAGGGGCAGGGTGCTGCGCCGGAAGGAGTGCCCCACCCGGCTGAAGACGAAGGGCAGCACCGGCAGGATGCAGGGGCTGAGGATGGTCAGCAGGCCGGCGAGATAGGCCAGAAAGGGCAGGACCATGGTGAAGAGGGTGGGGACGGCCCCCTTGGCTCAGGGGG
>JBBQIH010000257.1:0-4188 GCA_038324725.1 Cyanobacteriota bacterium
GCGATCCAGGTCGCGGGCCAGGCTGTGGGGGACACCGGTGCAGCGGTGGCGCACCACCAGGATGTCGGCCCCCATTGCCACGTAGGTGCGGGCGGTGTCCAGCAGGCTTTCCCCCTTGCTGAGGGAACTTGAGGAGGGGGAAAAGCTCTGGACCTCGGCCGACAGCCGCTTGGCCGCCAGCTCGAAGCTCGTGCGCGTGCGGGTGCTGGGCTCGAAGAACAGGCTGGTCATCAACCGGCCCTGCAAAGCGGGCAACCGGCGCGCACCGGCCACCGGCAGGGCCCGGAAGCGCTGGGCCAGTTCGAGAACGGTGGCGAAGTCTGCGACCGAGAAGGACGCCAGGTCGAGCACGTGGCGGTGACTCCAGCCGCTCAAGGCGTCCTGCTGCCGTCGAACGTGCCAACCGTAGAGGCCAGCCTGGCGAGCAGCCCATCGTGGCGAGGCGTGCGATCGCCCCTGGCCCGCCGGCTGACGCTGCGGCTGCCGCGCAGGTACCAGCGCCAGGGCAGTTCCTGCCCCTGGGACAGGCCGATGCGCTGGGTCTGCACCACCCCCGCCTGATCGCCCTCTGGAGGCCGCTGCAGCAGCACCGCCAGCTCGCGCGGCCGGTGGGCCAGCCAGAGGCCCGAGGCCGGAGAGGCCACGGTGCCGTCATGGCTGCGGTCGAGGCTGAAACGGCGGGCCAGCAGGCCTGGCCCAGCGGCCACCCGCTCCGGTTCCCCCGGCAGGGCGGCCGCCCGCAGCAGCACCCCGTTGGCCCAGTCGCGCCGGCCGGTGACGACGTTGACGCAGTGATACATCCCGTAGGTGAGATACACGTAGAAACGGCCGGGCTCGCCGAAGAAAGTGGCGTTGCTGGCCGAACGGCGGCGGTAGCCATGGCAGGCCGGCTCCGATTGGCAGTAGGCCTCGGTTTCCACGATCACGCCCCAGAGCAACGCCCCATCGGCCTGGCGCTTGAGCAGCAGGCAGCCAAGCAGCTCCGGGGCCACCACCTCGGCGGGACGGGCGAAGACGCACGGGTCGATGGCGGCGGGCTCTGGGTCGTTCATGGGCGGCACCGCACGGAAATGGTGCGGGGAAGCGGACCGGGTCCGCCCCGGGGGTGCTGTCGCGGCGTGGCGGGGCCAGAGTGGCCGTAGCCCTGAATCACAAGGGGCCCGCCGATCGAGAGATCATCCATGGAAACCGCCAGCTTCAACCTCGGCACCGTTCTGCTCGCCGTCAGCGGCCTGTTTGTGCTCACCACCCTCTACTTCGGCACCAAGGGCGGCTACTACGACACCGACGACTACGACGGCAACGGCACCGCCCACTGATCACCGCCAGCTGAGTTCGGCGGGCTGATCAGGGGCGACCGAGCCTCTCGGCCTCGGGGCAATCGCCGGTGGTGGGCAGATCGTCGGCATCGGCGGAGCGGCTCACGCAGGCCAGCCGGGTGCTGACGGCCCCGATCGAGGCGAGGCGGACGCTTTCCTCCCAGCTGTGGCGCTCGTCGCCATCCTCGTCGTCGTAGCGGAGGGTGACCAGATCGCCTTCAATCTCTACCACCAAGGCCCTCTCGATCCAGCGCTGCTGGTCCAGCAGGTAGACCCAGACCGGCCGCTGCTCCAGGCGGAATTGCTCGAGCTTGCGATGCAGCATCGTGACGCCGCGGATAGGGTCAATCCTAGGCAGCACGGCGCAGGCCGCCATGTTCACCATGACCCGATCGACCCCCAGCACCGCCCCAGGCCCCAGCACAGTTCCTGGCCCCGTCGCCGGCCGTGAGGAGATCCGGCTGCAACTGCGCAGCTGGCCCGAGGTGGAGGCCTACCTGGCCCACTGCCGCGGGGTGATCGTGCCGCTGGGCTCCACCGAGCAGCACGGCCCCACCGGCGCCATCGGCACCGACGCGCTCACCGCCGAAGCTGTGGCCCTGGAAGTGGGTTGCCGCACAGGCGTTCTGGTGACGCCCGCCCAGGCCTTCGGCATGGCCGAGCACCACCTGGGCTTCGCCGGCACCATCAGCCTGCAGCCCTCCACCCTGCTGGCCGTGCTCCACGACGTGGTGCTCTCCCTGGCGCGCCACGGTTTCGAGCGCATCTACGTGATCAACGGCCACGGCGGCAACATCGCCACCGCCAGGGCCGCCTTCGCCCAGGCCTACGGCACCGCCGCGGCCCGGGGCCTGCCGGGAGCCGAGCGGCTGCGCTGCCGACTGGCCAACTGGTTCACCGCCGGACCGGTGATGCGGGAGGCCCGCGATCGCTATGGCGAGCGGGAGGGTCACCATGCCACCCCCAGCGAGATCGCCCTCACCCTGCATCTGGAGCCCAGCCTCAGCGCCAAGCAGCGGCCCCTGCCCGAGGCGGCCCCCGCCGGGCCGATCCATGGCCCCGAAGACTTCCGCCGCCGCCATCCCGACGGCCGCATGGGCTCCGACCCCTTCCTGGCCACGGCCGATGACGGTGCCCGCTTCCTGGAGCTGGCGGCCGCGGCCCTCAGTGAGGACCTGGCCGCCTTCCTGGGGCCGGAAGGGGAGGCCGGTTAAGTTCAGGGCCTGAAGCGCGGAGCGACGATGCAGCGGATCACCGAAGAGGACGTGCGCAAGGTGGCCCAGCTCGCCCGTCTGGCGTTGCCCGAGGAGCGCATCGCCACCTACACCGGCCAGCTCGAACGGATCCTCGACTACGTCGCCCATCTGGAGCAGGTGGACACCGAAGGGGTGCCTCCCACCACCAGGGCCGTGGAGGTGGTGAACGTGACCCGCCCCGATGTGGTGGACCCCACACCGGTGCGGGAGGAGCTGCTCTCACTGGCTCCCCAGCGTGAGGGCGATTTCTTCCGGGTGCCCCGGATCCTGGCCGACTGAACCGATCTCGGCAGACGCAACCCTCAGCGCACCGGTGAGATGGCGGTGCGATGCAGGAGCTCGAGAACCCGCCGGCGGGCATGGCGGGTGGGCATCAGCCTGGCGATGGGGCGCAGCCGGCTGCGGCGTTTCTTGTGGGAGCGCACGCCCAGAAAAATGTCGTAGAGGAAGTTGAGGCTGTCGGTGCGGCTCTCGAACAATCCCAGCCGCTGGGGTGAACCCTTGGCATCGAGGATCGGCTTGGTGGCTTGGTAGGCCGGTTGGTATTCAAACCAGGGGATGGACGGCCAGAGGTGGTGAATCAGGTGATAGTTCTGGCCCATGATCAGCCAGTTCATCAGCCTGCTGGGATAGACGCGGGCGTTGTGCCAGCGGTTGCGGGACTGGAAGGGCCGATGGGGCAGATAGTCGAAGAACAGGCCGAGGGTGACCCCCACCATCAGGGCCGGGGCGAACCAGCAGTTGAACACGAAGGGCAGAAAGTTGTGGCGGGCGGCTGCCACCACGATCAGCACAAAAATGGTGCGGGCCAGCACCCACTCGAACAGCTCGTTGTGGCGCCAGAGGCGATGGCGGAAGAAGAAGACTTCGTGATAAAAAAATCTCGGCGCGATCAGCCACAGGGGCCCGAAGGTGCTGACGATGTGATCCGGGTCGAGCTTGGGATCGTTGACGTGGGCGTGGTGCTGCAGATGCACCCGCGTGAACACCGGAAAGCTGAACCCCAGCAACAGGGCGGCGCCATGGCCCATCACCGCGTTCCAGAAGCGGTGGGGATGGGCGGCGTTGTGGCAGGCGTCGTGGATCACGGTGCCCTCCAGATGCAGGGCCAGGAAGCCCAGGGCCAGCAGGGGCGGCAGGGGCCAGCCCCCCACGAACCAGCCCCAGATCGTCAGGGCCGCCAGGCCATAGCCGGCCAGAAACAGGCCCACCGTGGGGTTCCAGGCGGCGGGTGGATCCAGGAACTGCCTCGGAACGCTGCGCAGGGCGCGGGGGGGGGTGAGCATCACGAGGTCGAGCGAAGCTGCCAGCGTTTCTGTCATGACCCGGGACAGGTCCGCATCCCCAGAGGAGGACCCAGATTACGGAAGACCCCAGGCCGCCGCGACGTCGAAGCTATGGATCTGGCCAAAGCGCTAAAGATTCGGAAGGAACGGCAAGGTGGTCAGCCTTGGTGTGACATCGACGAGGGGGTAGGTCGTGTCTCCCCAGCCATCGGCGGGCAACAGCGAGGGGGCTCCTGGTCCGGGGGTCGCGGCAGCGCCGGCTGCGAAGGCGCCGTCGGTCCAGGCCAGCAGCAGACCGCGCAGGGCACCGCCCCCTTCCTCGTAGCT
>JBBQIH010000258.1:0-4186 GCA_038324725.1 Cyanobacteriota bacterium
CTCTACACCGCCTTCCAGCAGCTGCTGCTGGATGACGACGACGGATCAGTACATTCATACTAGGGTGAGGACTGTCGCCCGGGGTCGGGATGGGGATCGACCTCAATGAGCAGCTGGACCTCCACCCGGGCCGCACCCTGCTGCTGCGCGTCTGCGGCGACTCGATGCTCGGTGCCGGCATCCGCCACGGCGACCTGCTCGTCGTGGACCGGGAGGCCACGCCCCGCTCCGGCCGCATCGTGGTGGCCCTGCTGGAGGGGGGGTTCACCCTCAAGCGCCTGGTGCGCCGTGGGGCGCACTGGTGGCTGGAGGCGGCCAACCCCGCCTACCCGCCCCTGGCCCTCGGTGGCAGCGACGACGACCGCCTCTGGGGCGTGGCCGTGCACGTGATCCGTTCGCTGCCGGGGGGCCGATGAGCCAGGCCACCGTCCTGGTCGACGGCAACAACTTCTACGCCTCCTGCGAAGCGGCCCTCGACCCCTCCGTGATCGGAAAGCCCCTGGTGGTGCTCTCCAACAACGACGGTTGCATCGTCTCCCGCAGTGCCGAGGCCCGTGCCATGGGCATTCCCATGGGCGTCCCCTGGTTTCAGGTGCGCCACGACCTGGAGCGCCGCAGCGTGATCGTGCGCAGTTCCAACTACGGCCTCTACGCCGACATGAGTCAGCGGCTGATGGCCAGCCTCGAAGCCTGGGTGGAGGAGCTGGAGATCTATTCCATCGACGAGGCCTTCGGTCGCCTGCACCGCCCCCCCGGCAACGGCGACCTCACCGCCTGGGGGACAGAGCTGCGCCGACAGGTGCGCCGCCAGCTGGGCCTGCCGGTGGCGGTGGGCATCGCCCCCACCAAGGTGCTGGCCAAGATCGCCAACCGCATCGCCAAACGTGACCTCTCCCATGGCGGCGTGTTCGATCTGGGCCAGGTCGGGGATCCGGGCCCCTGGCTGGAAGCGATCGCCATCGAGGACGTCTGGGGCATCGGCCGCAAGCTGTCCCGCTGGTGCCGGTTGCGGGGCATCGCCCATGCCCGGGCCCTGCGCGACATGCCGAGCGGCGAACTGCGGCACCGCTGTGGCGTCGTAGGGGTGCGCCTGCAGCAGGAACTGCGCGGCCACAGCTGCCTGCCCCTGGTGGCCGTGCCGCCGGCGAAGCAGGAAACCTGCGTCAGCCGCAGTTTCAGCGAGCCGGTCACCAGCCTCGAAGACCTGCGGCAAGCGATCGCCACCTACCTCAGCCGGGCCTGCGAAAAGCTGCGCCGCCAGGGGCAGCGGGCGGGCAGCGTCACGGTGTTCGTGCGCAGCAGCCCCTTCAACGGCACCCGCTTCTATGCCAATGCCGCCACCATCGCTCTGCTGCTGCCCAGCAACGACACCGCCGTGTTGCTCGCCGCTGCCCTGCCCCTGGCCGAGCGGCTGTTCCGGCCCCACAAGCCGCTGCAGAAGGCCGGCGTGCTGCTGCAGGATCTGCAGCCGGTGGGGCTGCTGCAGCACCATCTGATGGCTCCGCTGCCACCGGAGCAACAGCAACGGCGCGAGGCTCTGATGGCCACCGTCGACGGCCTCAACCGCCGCTACGGCAGCGGCACCGTGCAGTGGGCCGCCTGCGGCCTGAGGCCCCGCTGGACGATGCGCCGCTCGCGCCTGTCGAGGGCCGCCACCACCCGACTGAGCGATGTGCCGGTGGTGCGGGCCTGAGGCGCTCAGGCCTCGTCGTAGAGGCTGGCGATCTGGTTGCGGCCGTTGCCCTTGGCGAGCTCGAGCGCCAGTTCGGACCGTTGGATCAGGTCGGTGAAGAGGCGATCAGAAGGAGACAGGACGGTGAGGCCACCGCTGATGTGCAGGTGGAAGTCGGAATGGGTGTGGACACCAGACAGGTGGGCGACGGCGGTGCGCAGACCGTCAGCCAGGGCCATGGCCTGATCGCGCTCGATCCCGACCAGCAGCAGGGCGAACTCGCCATCCCCGAGGCGGGCGGCGAAGTCCTCGTCCTGGAGGAAGGTGCGGGCCAACTGGACCACATCGGTGAGCACCTGATCGCCGGCGGCATGGCCCCAGCGGTTGTTGATCAGGCGCAGATTGTCGATATCGAAGAGGAGCAGCGACAGGGGGTGCTGGTCGCGGCGGGCACGCGTTAACTCCCGCTCGCCGATGGTCATGAAGGTGTAACGGGTGGGCAGGCCGGTGACCGGGCAGAGGTGGGCCAGGCGCCGCAGCTCCAGCTCACGCATGGCCAGCTGGGCCAGGCGGTGCAGCAGCCCGCGCTGCTCCGGTCCGATGTCCCGGGGTTCCCGGTCGATGACGCAAAGGGTGCCGAGGTTGTGGCCTTCCGTGGTCTGCAGCGGCGCGCCGGCATAGAAGCGGATGTGGGGATCGGCGAAGACCAGGGGGTTGCTGCGGAAGCGCTCATCGGCGCGGGCATCGGGCACCACCATCACGTCGTCGTGGACGATGGCGTGTGAACAGAAAGCCATCTCCCGGGGGGTTTCGCGCACCTCGATTCCCCGCTTGGCCAGGAACCACTGCCGATCGGCCTCCACCAGGGAGATGGCCACGATGGGGGTCTTAAAGATGGCCGCGGTCAGATCCAGGATGCGATCGAAGTGCTCATCGCTATCGGATTCGAGGATGCCGTAGCGCTCCAGGTCGCGAAGACGTTGGTCCTCATCGGCGGGGACGGGGTAGGCAGGATAAGGAGCCATGACAAGCCTGCGTCCGAATCAAATCTAGGCAGAACAAGCAGCGACACGCGGGATCAGCAAGTGAAATCCGGCCTCAGGCCGCCGGCACCGCCAGGGTCTCCTCGTAGCCGGCCCGGCGGCCGTCATCGAGTTGGTTCAGGTAGCGACGTTCGCTGTAATAGGCCTCCTGGAAGCGCAGGGCGTCACCGTTGAGCGCATCAAAGAGATCATGGATGCGGGTCTCCATGTCGAGGCCGGCGCTGACCGCTGGGGTGGGGGCCGCGGCGGGCGAGGGTGCCTGACGCTCCTCCTCCAGCAGCCGGGCGATGCAGTGCTCCAGGGTCTGAAGCCGCTGGCTCGACCAGGCATCGAGCAGGTGACGGCAACGCCGCAGCACCCGCTGGCGCTCCAGCGACGCCGTGGCGCCGCGCAGCTGCAGCGGCGGATGGGCCAGGGCGAGCCGCTGCACCTCGCTGGGCTCCAGCAGGGGGGTGAGCCGGCCGAGCAGGGCGCTCTGCTCCACCAGCAGCCGGTTGCCCAGCAACCGGGACAGATCCAGATCGGCCAGGTCCAGCCCCGGATCGGTGCCCCGGTTGATGGCCTCGAGCCGACCGGCGCCGAGGTTGTCCTCCTCCAGCTCCCCGATCGCGGCCCAGAGCTGGCGGTGATGCTGGAGGGCGAAATCGTCGAGCTCGCGGCGGCGCAGCTCGGCGCGGATCACGCCGCGCCAGGGGGCGCAATGGAGGTAGAGGCGCAGGATCTCCGCCTCGGCCCGCTCCCGGTGCCCCACCTCACCGGGTTGCTCCCATTTGAGCGAGCGGCCGTGCCAGCGCTGGCCCTTGACCTGCTGGCGCAGGTCCTCCTCCAGCTGGATCGCCAGCCGGGCCTGGCCGCCGGAGAGGCGCTCGGCCACCTGCTGCAGGTAGTGGCTGCGCACGGCCGACTGGGGCAGCTTGCCGAGCAGTTGCACCAGTCCGGAGACGGCCTGCTGGAACTGGTCGGCCCGGGCCAGATCCTTGCCCTCGAACACCTGCTCGATCTGCCAGTCGAGCCAGAGCGGGGCCTGATCGAGCAGGGAGCGGTACTCCCCGGGGCCGTGGTGCTGCAGAAACTCGTCGGGGTCCTTGCCGGCGGGCAGGTGCAGCACCCGTAGCTCCAGCTGGCCCTGAAGGGCCAGCTGCTCCACCTCGCCGATGGCCCGCTGGGCGGCGCGGATGCCCGCCCCGTCGCTGTCGAAGTTGAGGATCAGCCGCCGGCCGTCGCAGCAGCGGCACAGCTGGGTGATCTGGCTGGAGCTGAGGGCCGTGCCGAGCGCCGCCACCGCATTGGTGATGCCGGCGGCATGCAGGGCGATCACATCGAAGTAACCCTCCACCACCACGGCCCGGTCATCGCGGCGGATGGGGTCGGCGGCGCGATCGAGCCCGAACAGGTGCTTGCCCTTCTCGAACACCTCCGTTTCAGGGGAGTTGAGGTATTTCGGTTCGGCCCCGTCCAGACCCCGGCCACC
>JBBQIH010000259.1:0-4180 GCA_038324725.1 Cyanobacteriota bacterium
GCTCCGCACCCTGCCGCTGGTGTTGCTGCGAACCCTGCAGCGGATCGGGCCGGAGAGCTGGTTCCGCCGCAGCCTCATTCCCCAGCTGCCACCGCTGGGGGCGCTGCCGCTCCCCAGGCATGCAGACCTTCCAGAACGGGCAGCAGTGCCTGACCACGTTCGGTGAGTCCGTACTCCACCCGGGGCGGCACCTCGCTGAAGACGCGACGCCACACCACGCCATCGGCCTCCAGTTCCCGCAGCTGGGCCGTCAGCACCTTGTGGCTCACCCCATTCAGGGACCGCTGCAAGGCGGAGAAGCGGCGCACATCACCACTGAGCTCACGCACGATCATCAGCTTCCAGCGTCCGCGCATCACCCGCAGGGCGAGTTCCGCCGGGCAGACCTGCGGATCACCGCTGCTGTTGAGATCGTCGTGAAAGGTTGTCACGGCTGGAGGGTTACCGGCGGGTGACCCAGGCACCGGTCGGTGCGTTCTTGTCAGGCACGCTGCATGTCCGCCAGAGTCACCCCATGACCTTAACGATCCATTCCGGTCCAGGACCTCTCCGTTCCCCCTCGCCGGTTTCGACACGATGAGCGACCTGTTCACACCCCTGACGGTGGGTTGCCTGGAGCTGCCCAACCGGGTGTTGATGGCTCCCCTCACCCGCGCTCGCGCCGAGCCTGGCCACGTCCCGGGCCCACTGATGGCCACCTATTACCGGCAACGGGCCAGCGCCGGCCTGCTGATCGCGGAGGCCACGATGGCGATGGAGGGACATTCGGCCTTCTGGCACGAACCCGGCATCCATTCGCCGGCCCAGGTGAAGGGCTGGCGGCTCACCACGGAGGCGGTGCACGCCGCCGGTGGGCGGATCTTGCTGCAGATCTGGCACGGCGGTCGGGCTTGCCACCCCCTGCTCAACGACGGCCGTCAGCCGGTGGCGCCGAGCCCGATCGCCATCACCGGCGACGAGGTGCACACCCCCGAGGGGAAACAGCCCTATGTCGTGCCCAGGGAGCTGGGCGATGACGAACTGCCGACGATCGTGGCCGGGTTCCGGCTGGCCGCTCGCAACGCCACCGCCGCTGGCTTCGACGGAGTGGAAGTGCATGGCGCCAACGGCTACCTGCTGGATCAGTTTCTGCGGGACGGCAGCAACCGGCGCAGCGGTCCCTACGGGGGACCGATCGCCAACCGGGCCCGGCTGCTGCTGGAGGTGCTGGAGGCCGTGCAAAGCGAATCGCCTTTGGTGGGCCTGCGGATTTCTCCCCTGAACGGGTTCAACGCCATGCTGGACAGCGACCCCATCGGCCTGTCGAGCTGGCTGGCCGAACGGCTGAATGCCACTGGGCTGAACTACCTGCACGTGATGCGGAGTGACTTCCTCGGCCAGCAGACGGGTGACGTGCTCACCCCGATCCGGGCAGGGTTTGGTGGGGTGCTGGTGGGCAACATGGGCTACAGCCCCGAGGAAGCCAACGGCGCCATCGCCGCCGGCCAGCTCGATGCGGTGGCCTTCGGCAACGCCTTCCTGGCCAACCCCGACCTGCCCGAACGGATCCGCCGCGGCGCGCCGCTGCAGGACCCCGATCCGTCCACCTTCTACACCGCCGGGCCGACCGGCTACACCGACTACCCCGTCCTGGAGCCCACCTGAAATGGCCCCCGATCTTCTGGTGCTCAGTGCCAGCAACGGCGAAAACCTGGCACTCTCGCAACGGTTTGCCGCCGCGGCTCGCGCCCGCGGCATGGGGGCCGAGGTGCTCGACCTCACGGACCTCTCCCTGCCGCTCTACAACCCCCGCACCCACGCCGAAGCCGGCCTTCCCGCTGCGGTGGGCACGCTCAGCCAGACCCTCGGGGCCGTCCCCCGCTGGGTGATCTGCGCCCCCGAGTACAACGGCTCGTTGCCCCCGGTGCTGACGAGCGCCATCGCCTGGCTGTCGGTCCAGGGGGAGGGGTTCCGCACCCTGTTCAATGGCCGGCCGATCGCGATTGCCACCCATTCCGGCGGGCCCGGGGTGGAGGTGTTGGCCGTGCTGCGCATCCAGCTGGCCCACCTCGGGGCCCATGTGGTCGGTCGCCAGCTCTCCTGCAGCCGCCAGAACCCCGCCAAGGACAGCAGCATCGACGACATCGTGCACCGCCTGCAGCAAATGGAACTGATCCAACCCTGACGCCCACCATGACTCTTGTCTTTCGAGCTGCCGGGGAGCGGTTCCACAGCCAGCTCGACTGGCTGGACAGCTGGCACAGCTTCTCCTTTTCGCACCATCACGATCCGGCCTGGATGGGCTACGGACCGCTGCGGGTGATCAACGACGACACGGTCGCCGCCGGCCGCGGCTTCGGCCTGCATCCACACCGGGACATGGAGATCGTCACGGTGATGGTGGACGGCCAGCTCAACCATCGCGATTCCATGGGCCACAGCGAGGTGCTCCGAGCCGGGGAAGTGCAGGCGATGAGCGCCGGCACTGGCGTGGTGCACAGCGAGATGAACCAGGGCGAGCGCGCCTGCCGCCTGCTGCAGATCTGGATCGAACCGAGCCGAGAGGGCCACGCCCCCGCCTACCGCCAGAAGCCGTTCCAGCTTCGCCATGGCTGGGTGCCGCTGCTGGATCCGGACGAACGGCAGGGAGCCCTGGCGATCAACCGGCCGGTGCGCCTCTGGCGGGCACGGCCCGCTGCGGGGGACCGCCTGGATCTCGCCATCGCCCCTGGGGCCAGCGGGTGGCTGCAGCTGATTGATGGCCAGGGAACGGCCTTCGGCCGGACGCTGCAGCGGGGCGACGGCCTGGGCTTCCCGGCGGCCCAACCCGCCAGCTTTGAGACCGGCGCCGGTGGGGCGGATCTGCTGCTGTTCGAGCTGCGCTGAGCAGAGCTGGCCGGCAGCGGTGGTACAGAACCCTGCCCCGGCTCCAGGATGGGGGGAACAACCGGACGTCATGGCCCGTTTTCTGGTCCTTTTCAGGCCCCGGCTGCCGCTGCCGCCACCCGAACTCATCGGCCGGCTCGATCCCCTGATCCAGCGGTTCCACGCCGAGGTGGAGCATCGCTCGCCCGCCCACCTCAGCGCCATGGTCCGGGGGGAGCACGAGACGCTGCGGCTGCAGCTGATCGCCGACGTGCAGGCCAAGGCGGATGGTCCCGTGCTTGAGCTGGTGCTGATGAGCCGGGAGGCCATGGGGGCCGGCGCGCCCCACACCAAGGAACTGTTCGAAAACCTGGTGGCGATCGCGGCCCAGGTCATGCCGGACCTTGACCTGGTGTTTCGATCCGACCGGGACGGCGCCCTGCCCGACCGCAACTGAGACAATGGCTGCGATGCAGACCCTTTCCAAGACCCCTGACGCCCTCGCGGAACTGCAGCCACCACGCGGCTATCGCGCGCTGGCCTGGCTCGGACTCGTGACCAACCTGTTGGTCCTGCCGCTGGGCCTGGCGGCGATCCTTCTCTGGGGCTTCTGGAGAACGGCCAATGTCGCCATCTACACCAGCGCCGTGCTGCCCGCGGTGGCCCTGGGGGTGGTGGCCTGCATTGCGCTGCTGAAGTGGCGGCTATGGGGCCAGGTTCTGGCGATCGTGGCGCTGTCGATCGATCTGGCCATCGAAATGTCCTACGGCATCGTGCGGATGGCGCTGGTGGGCGAGGGGCGCCTCCTGCTGGCCGTTGCAGCCCCCCTGGTCTGGGGCCTGACCCTGGCCGCGCTGGTGTTCTGGTGCCGGCCGGCGATCCGCTCCTACCTGAGCTGAGGGGCCGGCCCGGGCCGCCGATCAACCTGGCGTTCTGTATCAACGGCACCACCGATGGCCCCCGGCACAAGGATTGGATACCCCTCAGCCGAATCCAAGCCTCTCCGATGCCCAGTCCCCAACGCTTCGCCGCCCTGCAGGAGATTCACAATCGTCTTCCGGTGGTGACGCCTCCCATCGAGACCCTCGATGATCTCTGGGCCAGCGACGTTTTCAGCCTGTCCAAGATGAAGGCAGCGCTGCCCAAGGACATCTTCAAGTCGGTGCAGCGCACCATCAGGGAAAGCGGCAAGCTCGACGTCTCGGTGGCCAACGTGGTGGCCCAGGCGATGAAGGAATGGGCCACCAGTCGCGGCGCCCTTTACTACGCCCACGTCTTCTACCCGCTCACCAACGCCACCGCCGAGAAGCACGACGGCTTCATTTCGGTGCAGGGC
>JBBQIH010000260.1:0-4139 GCA_038324725.1 Cyanobacteriota bacterium
AGGCTGGCCTGGAAGAAGGATTCACCGCTGAAGCGGGGACGGTTGACCGAGACCGTCACGGCGCGATCCTGGTGCAGGGCCCGGCCGAGCTTGAAGCGGGTCCCGGCGCTGTCACCCTTGACCGAAGCCGCCGCTCCACCGGCCAGCTGCATCAGCCAGGAGAACTGCTGACCCTGGTGGCCGGCGGAATAGTCCCAGCCGTGGAGATAGGGCACCACATCGGAGCCGAAGCGCTCCTGATACTCGGGGCTTTCGATGTAGGAGTCGATCTCGGCGTCGTAGCCCTCGTCCTGCAGGATGGTGAAGTGATGCAGCATCTCGGCCTTGTTGTGGGGAGCCCGGCCGAGAAGATGCTTGTGGTTGAGTTCGATGAAGCGATAGGGATTGCAGTTCTCGAAGAAGCGGGAGCGATACAGACCACTCCTGGCAAGGGTGCGGACCAATTCCTGCACGGTGAGATAACCGTTGCGGAACAGGGATTCGGCACCGGTGAGGCGCTCGCTCTGCATCACATACTGCTGGCCCAGCACCTGCTGATACACCAGGCGGATGATGGCATCACGATCCTGCTGGGAGGCTTTTGACCAGTTCTCCTTGTTGCGGTCATCCGCGAAACGCTCGATGCCAAGGGACGGGGCTTGGACCAGGGCCATGGGGAAAACAATGCAAAGGGCAGAGGGAAGAGCATCGCCATGGGCAGGGGAGGTCGCGGTTTCTGGCAGGAACCCGTTGCAGGGGCACGATCAAAAGAGTTCCCAGGAGGGCCTTGCCCGCCGACGATGTCAAGGAGCGATTCTTACCGGATTCAGAGGGAAGAAACGAGGATCGTTACAGCGCTAAGCGCCTGGCAAAAGATCCATACATTCCTTCACCACGAAGGATTGAGAAAAAACAAGAAAATGGCAGGACGCCAGTCGGCCCTGGGGATCGGCGAGGCGTTTCCGAGGGCGCACGGGGCGCTGCCCCCCTGCACGGGCCTCGGTGGTGGAAAAGGTGGGCAGCTGGAGCGAGGTGGTGGGGCTCGCCGCGTCCTGGCAGAGGCTTTCCCAGACAACCTCCAGCGTCGCCAGCTCGTCAGCAGGGGACCAGCCCAGTTCGGCGGAAGGCCTCTCGGTGGAAAGGGCCTCGCGGCTTCGGCGCGACAGGTCCTGGATCCTGGCCTGGGACAGACGCCGGGGCTGTGGGAGATCAATCACGTCGTCTGCCCTCAACCTGTCACCTCTTCTACGCCATCTCGACGCCCCGTCCAGGGTCAGGACAACACAAGCTGACGAAAGATATTATGAAGATGGTGCCAGCGTGGACGTATGAAACTCTGCAGGACAACGAAACATTCCCTGACAAAGAAACCCCAGGAGGGTGAGGCGCCGGATGGAAGCCAGAGACGGGGCGCCTGGCCACAGCAACGCCCTGAAACGCCCAGCGCCCAGACCCGCCTGGGGTCCTTACTCGTCGCTGGGCAACAGCACCAGGGTGTGCAGCCGGTCGGTGCCGAGGTCATGGGTGAGGATCCACACCTGCAGGCCCTGGCCGAGGTCGAAGACGCTGCGCAGGGAACCCTGCTGCCGGTAGGCGGCGATGGTGTTGTCGCGGGCATCGCGGGCGTCCACCACACCCCAGTCACCCCGTCGGTGGCGGGCCACCAGACGCTGCAGCGTTTCTCGATCCACCCACTCGTGCACCTCCGGACTCACATCCACCGGGCCGATGGCGAGGCGGGCTGCCATGGAAGGGATCTTTCCCTGACTCTAGAGGGGATGCCCGACGCCACGGCGGTGCTGGCGGGGCTTCATCCCGGCAGAGCCCTACCACCAGACCTTCGTGGACCGCAACCCGGCCCATCCCTACGTGGTGTTCCACAACCAGCCGCAGGTGGCACGGCTGCAGAGGCTGCTTCCGGGGCTGTCGCGCTAGGGGGGCGGCCTCAGCGCAGCTGGTCGAGCTCGCCGCGGCCGTGCAGATCGGCCAGGGCGTCGTAGCCGCCGATGGGCTGGCCATCGATGAACACCTGGGGCATGGAGCTGCGGCCGCTGCGTTCGGCGACCTCCTGACGAACGCCCTCCTCATCCGCCAGTTGCACCACGTGGGGGATGCCGAGGGTGCGAAGCATGCGCAGGGCCCGGGCCGAAAAGGGGCAGCCGCTGAGCACAGCGATCGCCACCCGTGGCTGGGCCGGGGCCGCGGCGGCCGCTGGCGGATCCTGAGGCGCTCCGACCTCCGGCAGGAAGCCCACCAGCAGGTCGGCGCCCCTGAGCACC
Organism: Cyanobacteriota bacterium; assembly: GCA_038324725.1. GTDB lineage: Bacteria > Cyanobacteriota > Cyanobacteriia > PCC-6307 > Cyanobiaceae > Cyanobium. The sequence goes on from JBBQIH010000260.1 coordinate 2,259, forward strand.
AGGCTGCCGTGCTCCAGGTGCCCCCCCCACACCTGACACTCCCCGTCGGAGAGGCTCAGGTGCAGATGCACCCCCTGGGGGGCCACGGTGCCCTGCAGGGTGATGATCTCCAGGTGGCCCTGCAGCACGGTGGGCTCAGGCTGGCCAGGGCACTGGAACGCCGCCTGGGAGAGGTCGCCCACCACCCCCAGCACGAACCCGGACGTGCCGGCCTGGGTCCCCAGCTGCTCGAGGCTGGCCCGCAGATCGCTGCCCGGGCCGAGATGCAACGGCAGGGGATGCATGGCGGGATCAGGCGTCGAGGGGGTCAAGGTAAGTCCCGGCCCGCCGACGCCAGCGGCCCGAACCGGCAGCGCAGCAGCGCCAGGGCCTCATCGGGCAAGCCGAGGAAGCGGTCGAACCAGGGATCGCCACTGGGGGCGATGGTGGCCACTCCCACCAGCTGCGCCTGGCCATCGCCATCGAGGGGCTGGCCCCTGGCGTGGTGGCGACGGCCCTGCACGGGGCCGGTGGTCAGCGTCGTGTCGACGATCAGATCGGGCGCCCGATAAAGCCCAGCGAGGGCGAAGCGGAAGCGGGCGCAGAACCGAAGTGCCACCTCGCCGGTAGCCCTATCGAGGCTCCCCTCGAGCCGCTGGGGGTGGATCGTGATTCCCAGCCCCGGGGGCAGCGGCAGGCCCAGGAAACGGGTGGTGCGCCAGTGGAGCGGCGGAATCTGCAAAGCGGCGGGGTCGAAGCGGAGCGCGTGGGAACCGGTGCCGTCCCCCTCGGCGAGCCACCCCACGCCCACGCCCCCACGGGCGTCGTAGCGGAAGCGGGGGTAGGCGCCGATCACCAGGCCGCAACCGGCGAGGGTGTGGAGCATCAGCTCAGCCATCGAGCTGGATCTCCGCCTGGGTGGGATAGGGGATCTCAATCCCCTCGGCGGCGAACAGGGCCAGCAGGGCCCGGTTGAGCCGGGCGACTTCATCCTTGAACGCCGCGTAAGTGAGCTGGGACGAGCGGTAGTCGTAGGTGAAGTCGTAGCTGAAGTCGCTGATGGCCATCAGGCGACAGGCCCGGAAGACGGCCAGGGGTTCGCGATCGAACAGGGAGGCGATCAGTGCCGGGATGCGCTGCAGCTGCTCTGCGGTGGTGTCATAGGCCACGCCGATCACCATGCGGGAGCAGATCACCTGATCCAGGATCTGTCGCAATCGCAGCAGGACCGCTTCGCGCAAGGTGAGGTAGTCGGTCCAGTTGGGCGTGTGAATCTGCCCGCAGCAGCGCAGCAGCAACTCACCGTCCTCGGCGGCCTGGTCGAGGAACACCTGGGCGGCGGACAGACCCGGCAGCTCGGTGAGATACAGACGGCCGTAATGCACCAGGTCGTCCAGCTGGTCGGGGGTGAGGTCGGGCGGCAGGGGCAGGTGCAACTCGAAGACGTGCAGCACCGCGTCCTGCGCCTGGTCCGAGCGCAAGGAGTAGTTGACGATCGTCTCCTCATCGACGACTGAATTGGGGATGGTGATGCGACTTTCGTGGGTCTGCAACTCAAGCGAGCGCAGGCCGATCTTGGTGACGTAACCCAGATTGCTGCCGATGCGGCAGAACTCCCCCACCCGCAGCGGGCGGTCGGTCTGGATGGACAGACCGGCGAACAGATTGCCCAGCAGCTTCGAGGCCCCGAGGCCGATGGCCAGGCCGGGCACGGCGGAAAACGCCAGCACGGTGGAGCCAGGCAAGCCCAGCAGGATCAGCAGCCTGTACATCAGGGAGACGCCGATGATGGCGCCAAGGACCCGGCAGACAGGCATCACCAGATTGCTGACGCGGCTCAACTGCAGGGCGTTGCGCCGGCCGCGCAGAATCGTGATCCACTCCGCCAGGCTGCGGCCGAGG
>JBBQIH010000261.1:0-4095 GCA_038324725.1 Cyanobacteriota bacterium
CCAGCACGCGCCCGGCCCGGCTGCCAGGCCAGCGGTAGCAGCGCCGCACCCACTCCTCGCCGCAGAGCAGGGTGTCGAGGTTGCGGCAGGGGCGACCCGCCACGGCCCCAAGCAGCTGGGGGTCGAGGTAGTCGGGCCCCACCTTGAAGGGCTGAAGACTCTCCCCCCGCGCCCGGGCCACGGCCGCCCGGGTGAGACTCAGCAGGGTCTTGCCACTGCCGCTGCAGGGGGCGGCGATCAGGCAACTCATGCGGTCGCGTGGCGGTGAGCGGGGTGGCTCGCCGGGGAGGGAGGGCGCTTCAGCCTGGCAGCAGGCTGGCCGCCAGGGGCACGGCGGCCGCCAGCAACGGGGCGGTGGAATCGTGGCCACCCGAAAGCAGGCGGGCCATCTCCATCTCCTCGCTCTCCTCGGGAAGGGGAACCACGTCCTCGGCCAGCTCCATGCTCGCCATGCCGCCCGACTCAAGCCGCATGCAGCCGCCGGATTCCGAACACAGAATCACGCACAGGGGCGGCCGGAGCACCGGTTCGCAGATCAGACGCATGCCGACGATGGCGCCGGGGTGGGTCTTGGGTATCCCCATGGGCACGGGCATGAGCGTGAACTGGACCGACACACCGTCGGTGCGCTCGAACTCCGCGGTGATGCCGGGGCCCGGCCCATCAACGTCCACCGCGTAGCTGCTCACCAGGTGCCAACCCAGACGGTCGGCAATCCAGGCGGCCAGCAGCAGACCCTTGACCGGGTGATCCCCCTCCACATCGATGTCGAGCTGGACCACATGGCCGAGGGCATCGCGACGGGACGGGGGATCGAACACCATCGCCAGGGATTCGCGCCAGGTGCGCAGCCGCAGCCAGTTGAGATCGTTGACGGCCTGACCGGCGCTGATCCGACCCAGCATCAGGTCGAGGCAGCGGCGCGGTTCCCCGAGGGAACTGTCGATCACCAGCCGACGGGGCACCGGTGCCAGCGCCTCCAGCATCTCGGAGGGTTCATCCAGGCTGCTGTTCCACCACACCCAGCAGGGCAGGCTGTCGTCCACCAGGGTCTGGAACAGGTCGAGGCTCTGCTGGAGCGCTCCCATGCCGCCGCGCAGCACCACCACATCCCCGCAGGCGGCTCCGACGCCGCCCTCCTCCGGCAGCGGGCAGTAGGCGGCCACGAGGGTCTCGAGGGGATGGCCGGGGTCGAGGGTGGGGGCCAGGGTGATCAGCCGCCGTGGCATGTGGGCACTGATGGCGCTTTCCACGAACTGACCGCGCAGGTCCTGGCTGTTGTGGTGGCCATCTTTCTGGCCGATGGCCCAGGCCAGCCGTGGGTCCATGGGCGCCGTGCTCAGGGGCAGGTCGGTGTCCGGCAGGGCCAGCCGGGCCGCCTCGAGAAGCTCCTGTCGCAGCAGGCCGGTGATCGGCCCATCCACCCGGCCGATGCGCACCATCTGCTGCTCCAGCCAGGAGGGCTCCCACACCACCAGGGTGAAGGTGGCAGCCCCGATGGACCCCTCCAGGTCGTGGGTCCAGAGGCGCTGGAGGTAGGGATGGACCTCCTCGGGCGGCAGATCGAGGGGGGCCTGGAGGGTGAGCTGGGGAGCCATAGGGGGGCGCTGGAGGGGGCAGGGATCGCTGGGCGGCGATAACGGACGGACGTGGGAAGGCCAGAGGCCGTTCGTCAGGGGCGGCGCCAGATCAGGCCGTCTTCGGCCAGGAGGCCATCGGCGGCGGCCGGGCCCCAGGTGCGGGCTTCGTAGGGATGGACCGGCAGCTGCCAGGGGGATTCCTCGATCAGGGCCAGCAGCGGCGTGTAGAGCCGCCAGGCCGCTTCCACCTCGTCGCTGCGGGTGAACAGGGTGGGATCTCCCAGCATGGCGTCGGCCAACAACCGGACGTAGCCCTCATCGGAGGGTTCCCCGAACGATTCGTCGTAGCTGAAGGCCATGTCAACGGGCCGACTGCGCATCCCCGAACCCGGCGCCTTCACCTCAAACTTGAACTCGGCGCCCTCATCGGGCTGGATGCGCAGGATCAGCTGGTTGGGGGTGGGAGCGCCACCAGCGGCGTCGAAGAGATGCACCGGGGCCTCGCGGAAGGTGAGCACCACTTCGCTGAGGCGCTTGGGCAACCGCTTACCGGTGCGTAGATAGAAGGGCACGCCCTGCCAGCGCCAGTTGTTGATGGCCACCTTCATGGCCACGTAGGTCTCGGTTGTGCTGTTGGGGTTCACCCCGGTCTCCTGGCGGTAGCCGGGCAGGGGCTTGGCCAGGCTGCCGCCGGCGGCGTACTGGCCGCGCACGCAGCACTTCCAGGCCTCGTCTTCATTCGCCAGGCGGGCCGACTGCAGCACCTTGGCCTTCTCGTTGCGGATCGCCTCTGGATCGAAGCGTCCGGGGGCCTCCATGGTGGTGAGGGCCAGCATCTGGGTGAGGTGGTTCTGCACCATGTCGCGCAGGGCGCCGGAGGATTCGTAGTAGCCGGCCCGTTCCTCCACCCCAACGGTTTCGGCGGCGGTGATCTGGACGCTGGAGATGTAGTTGCGGTTCCAGATCGGCTCGAAGATCGTGTTGGCGAAGCGCAACACCAGGATGTTCTGGACCGTTTCCTTGCCCAGGTAATGGTCGATGCGGAACACCTGGCTTTCCTTGGCGCAGGCCTGGACCACCTTGTTGAGGGCCTGGGCGCTGGCGTAGTCGCGGCCGAAGGGCTTCTCGATCACCACCCGGCTGCGCTCGGGATCGGCCAGCAGGCCGGCCCCGGCCAGGGCACGGCAGCCGCTGCCGTAGAACTCCGGCGACACCGAGAGGTAGAAGGTGCGGTTGCCGCGGGTGGCCCTCAACCGGTCGATGCCCTCTAGCCGCTGGCCGAGGCGCACCAGGTGCTCGGGCTGCTGCAGATCCACCGGCTCGTAGAAGAGGCCCTGGGCGAATTGCTCCCAGGCGCTGCGGTGCGCGGCGACTTCCTCGGCCAGCGCGGCGCCCATCTTTTCGCGGAACTCTTCATCGCTCCAGGGCCGCCGGGCGCAGCCCAGCACGGCGAACTCGCTGGGCAGCCGCCGCTGGCGGAACAACTCGAACAGCGCCGGGATCAGCTTGCGGTGGGTGAGGTCACCGCTGGCCCCGAAGATGACGATGCACTGGGGCGAGATCACCCGCTCCTGGCGCAGACCCACCCGCAGGGGATTGGTGAGGATGGCGGTCATGGGGAGGGCGTCCGGACACCCTGGTTTAACGGCTGCTCCGCCATCCCGCTGCATCGCTGCCGCGGGGAGCCTGCCGGTGTGTGCATTCTCGGATCGTCGGCCATCAAAAAAGCCCGCTGGAAGCGGGCTTGGGGGCGAGGGAAGGGGATGGGTCGCGGCCGGGGTCAGTAGGTCTCGACGTGCCAGCGGTCGGCCTTCTTGAGCTGGGGCCGCAGTTCACTCCAGTTGAGGTCCTTGGCGGCGGCCGCGGCGGTCATCGCCTCGTCGATGCCGGGCTCCATACCGCGCAGACCACACATGTAGACGTGGGTGGTGGGGTCTTCGATCAGGGAGAAGATCTCGTCGGCATGCTCGGTGACGCGGTCCTGGATGTACATGCGCCCGCCGCTGGGGTTCTGCTCCTCGCGGCTGATGGCCTTGGTGTAGCGGAAGTTCTCCGGGAACTCGGCAAGGTAGCGCTGCAGGTCGTCTTCGTAGAGCAGGTTGGGGGTCTTGGGCACGCCCATGATCAGCCAGGCCTTGCCGCGGAACTGGTACGCGGGGTTCTTGGCGCGCTCGGTCGGCTCGAACATGCGGCGCAGGTAGGCCCGCATCGGGGCGATGCCCGTGCCGGTGGCCAGCATGATCACGTTGGCGTCCTCATCGGCGGGAAGGAGCATCTCCTTGCCCACCGGGCCGGTGATCTTCACCTTGGCGCCAGGTTCAATGTCGCAGAGGAAGGAGGAGCAGACGCCGTTGATGGTGCTGCCGTCCTTCTCGTACTGGAGCTGGCGGACGCAGAGGGAGACCGTGCCGCCCTCGCAGTTGTCGCCATGGCGGGTGCTGGCGATCGAATAGAGGCGCAGCTTGTGGGGCTTGCCGTTGGCGTCCTCGCCATCGGGAATGATGCCGATGCTCTG
>JBBQIH010000262.1:0-4091 GCA_038324725.1 Cyanobacteriota bacterium
GGCTCGATCAGATCGGCAGCGATCCATCCCCAGCCAACACCGACCAACTGCGCCTGGAACTGGAGTCCTGGTAGGACGCCATGGACAGCTCGACGAGGCGCGGCGAAACCGTCGCCTCGCTGGACGCCGCCTCCGGCAGCAGCAGGGAACCATCACCTCGCTCCACCCAGAACAGACGCTCTGTGACACTGCGGCGATCCAGTTCCAGGCGCAGTTGGTCGGTGTTGGCTGGGGATGGATCGCTGCCGATCTGATCGAGCCAGGCGGTCAGGGTGCTCGCGGCCTGCCGCTGCCCCGCCTGCTGCTGACGAAGCAGACACTGCTGATTGATCAGCAGGGTGAAGGCGGAGGCGGCGGTGAATCCCAGGAAGACCGTTGTGAAGGCCGCCAGCCTCAGCTGGCCAAGCAGGCTGCCGAACAGGCGTTGACGCCAGCCATGGGGAGGTGTTCCAGCCTGGGGGGCCATGGGTGGCTGGGTTGTCACAGGTGGCGGTTCTCGGTCCTTTTGGGCAGGAGCCGCTCCAGCAGGTCGGGCAGCCTGTCCAGAAGTTCGTGCTTGAGCACGTAGTCGTCGGCGCCGGCCTCCTGGGCCTGCCGGCGCCGTTCAGGGTCGTTCAGGGAGGTGAAGATGACCACCGGCACGGTGAAACCGTGGGCGCGCAGGTCACGCAGGCATGCAATGCCGTCGCACTCGGGCATCTGCACGTCGAGAATGACGAGGTCGATCCCCCCTTCAGCCAGCATCTTCTCAAGGGCCAGGCCGTTCGTGAGGGAAAGGACCTCGCAGCCGGAGTCCGCCAGCTCTTCGGCCACCATGGCCCGGATGTGGGGGTCATCGTCCACGATCGAGACCGTGGGCCTTTCAGATCTGGGCCTTTCAGGGCAGGTCATGACCTGGGTGTCGGTGGGGACGATCGCCCGCTGTGAGGACCGTTCCCGAAGGGGGAGAGGTGAGGTCATGGAGCTTGGAACCGTGCATCATTTTGACCCGATTTGAGCCAATCGGCAGGGCTTAAAAGTGGCTGAATAAGGCCAGATCATGCGGCCACTGGTTGGGGACAGAGCTCCTGGTAGAGCTTCTCGAGAGCGTTGATGTTGCCTGTCAGGGTGTAGCGCTCCAAGGCTCTGTTGCGGGCCCGGCGTCCCAGTTCGGCCGTCAGGACCGGCTGGTCCCGCAGCACCGGCAGCAGGGTGCGCAGCTGGGTGGTGACGCCCTGGGTGCTGATCACGATCCCCGCACCACCCTCCAGCACTTCTCCATCGGCCCCAGCATCGGTGGCCACGCAGGCGGTGCCGCAGGCCATGGCCTCGAGCAGGGCCAGGGAGAGCCCCTCCACCAGCGATGGCAGCAGAAAGACCTCGGCCAGCTGCAGCAGGGCCACCCGCCGGGCCCGGCTGGCCTCGTAGCCCCACCAGATCACGTCGGCTTCCGTGCCGCTCTGGAGGGAGGAGCGCAGGGGGCCATCCCCCACGATGACGAGCACACAACCCTCGGGACGCACGAGCCGCCAGGCCTTCAGCAGGGCCTCGACATTTTTTTCTGTGGCCACCCGTCCCATGTACAGGAACACGCGCCGGCCGCCCACCCTCAGCCGCAGCTGGGCCAGTTCGGGGTCGCTGGCTGGGGTTGCCGGCGCCCAGGCGTCGGTGTCCACACCGTTCGGAATCACCGCCAGCCGCTCCCGACGCACCCCCAGGCGCACCAGCACGTCCGCCTGCAGCTCGGAGAACACGATCACCCGATCGAATTTCGCCAGGGATGGCGCGTAGAGCTGGTACGTCAGCTGCTGGGTGCCCGCCGTCAGGTTGCGCAGCCCGGCGTCAAACGGGGGATGGAAGGTGGCCACCAAGGGGAGCCCCAGCTGCTGACAGAGGTCGGGCAACCGGAAGTCGAGGGGGGAGAGGGTGAGGCTGGCGTGCACCAGATCGGGCCGCTGCCGCTCCAGGGACTCCCGCAACTCCCTCTGAGCCCCTGGGGAGGGGATCGTGTACACCTGCGACTTCACCAGGTAGGGCAGGGCCACCTCAGGGTTGTCATCCGGTCGCCCGAACCCATCCAGAACGCTCGCCCCCGCTTCCGGCCTGCCCAGGGAGGGAGTGGGCGTGTCGAAGTGGATGAAGCTCACCGAATGGCCCCGCTGCCGGAGGGCTTCCGTGGTGCTCAAGCCGTAGGTGACGTTGCCGCAGAACGGGGATTTCTTGCCCAACCAGGCAATGTGCATCACCTGTATGGCCTTACGCAACAGCCGAATTTAGCAGCGTTGGGCGAGCCTTCAGCTGTTGCGCCAGGGGCGTTCACTCAGGGCCGCGATGGCCGCGATGGCCGCCAGCCCCCACAGCACCGGCAGCAGCCCGTAGCGGCTCACCACGGTGCCTGCCAAAACCAGGGGAAGGCTGAGGGCGATGTTGATCAGGTTGTTCTGCAGGCCGAACACCCGGCCCCTCTGGTTTTCCGGGGTGTCTTCCTGGATCGTGGTCTGGGCGGGGATCGCCAGCAGGGCGGCGCCCACCCCGAGCAGGCCGCAGAGCAGCAGGGTGAAGACCAGATTTCCGCGCAGCTGGCCGAGCAGCACCAGGCACCAGGCGATGGTCCCCAGTCCCGCACTGGCCAGCGCACGCCGGCTGAAGCGTTCACCCAGCTGGGCCATGGCCAGGGCCCCGACGGCCAGCCCCAGCCCGCTCATGGCCAGCAAAACCCCGAAACGGGTGGGACCGAGCCCGCCGATCTCGGCCGCGAGGCTGATCGCCAGCACATAGAGGGCCGCCAGCAGGCTGTAGAGCAGCACCAGCTGGATCATGGCGCTGCGGACCTTGGGCCGTTCCCGCAGCACCTGGACCCCTTCGCCGATCTCTTCCCACACGGAGATGGTGCGCGGCAGCCGCGGCGGTTCCGGGATCTCGATCCCGGCGATGGCCACGGCCGCGGCGCCGTAGCAGAGCGGCAGCAGCACGAACTCCCCCCCGGGGATGCCCACCTGGGCCAGCAGGGTGCGCAGCAGGCGCAGGATCGGGTCGCCGAGGGCGAAACCGACGATGGTGGCGGCCATGCTGGTGGCCTGGTACACCGAGTTGGCGGCGAGCAGCTGGTTGTAATTCACCAGCAGGGGGATCGCCGCCTGCTCGGCCGGGGCGAAGAACTGGGTCAGCACCGACTCGAAGAACGTCATCAGCACCAGGGCCCAGTAGCCCCAGCTGAGCCCCAGCCACATCGGCCCCGGCAGCAGGCACAGGGGGGCCAGCATCACCAGTCCGGCGCGCAGGCCGTTGGAGGCCACCATCACGGTGCGCTTCGGCCAGCGGTCGGCCCAGACGCCGGCCACTGTGCCCAGCAGCATGGCCGGCACGGTGTTGGCCACGTAAATCCCTGTGGCCAGCAGGGTGATCATCTGGGCCCTGGTCTCGAAGCTCATCCGGAAGGCCGCGGCCGCCTCGGCGAGCGCTTCGTTGCTCTGGGGGGTGTCCGTCACCCAGTACTGGGCGATCAGGAACACCATCAGCACGATGTAGAACTTGTCCGCCAGCTGGGAGAACACCTGGCCGATCCAGAGCCGCCGGAACCCCGGCAGGGCGAGGACTCCGGCCAGTCCCCTCTCGGTCTTGCCGCTCGGGCTCATGCCGGCTCGGACGGTTGGGAGGGCATCGAATCGCAGGCGGTCCGCAGCAGTCTGAAGGCTCGCGGTCTCTGACCGAGATGCTCGCCGCACCACGACTCCACCAGACCCAGCAGGTGCAGCCATACCGCCTCCGGACCCATCAGTTGCCCGTCATGGCGGCGTGGGGGGGCAGGGCGCGTCAGCCGCTGCAGCAGGGCCAGCTCGGAAGGGTTGAGCATCACCCGGGCGCCGGGGATCGCACCGATCGCCAGTCCCTCGCTGGGCAGCAGGCTGCAGCGCCAGTCCCAGTCACCGATCGGCGGCACCAGCGGAGCGCCACTGCGGACGCAATGCTGCAGCGGCAGGGCGAAGCCCCCCAGGGCCAGCAGGTGGACGCTTCCCTGCACGGCCACCGCCAGGGCCTCCGCCCGGTCGGCGCGATTCGTCACCACCGCCTCCAGCCGCCCGAGCTGGAGCAGCAGGTCGGCGAGCACCCCC
>JBBQIH010000263.1:0-4040 GCA_038324725.1 Cyanobacteriota bacterium
GGCCCTTTCCGAGCTCAACCGCCTGATCCGCCAGCAGGGCCAGGCCCGACCCCTGGCCCGCGCCTGGGTGCTCGACCAGCTCGTCCACGCGATCCCCCTGCCCATTGAGGAGGAAAAGGCCCTGATGGCCGCCTTCCTGGAGCGCCGCGGCATCAGCGACGACGACCACGTCCCCGGCTGGCTCAAGGAGCGCGGCCTGGGCTTCGACGACCTGCGCATCCTCGCCACCCAGAAGCAGCGCCTGCAACGCCTGGTGCGCTGCCGCTGGGACGACGAGGTGGAAGTGCGCTTCCTGCAGCGCAAGCCCGAGCTCGACCAGGTGGTCTATTCGCTGCTGCGCGTCGACAGCGAGGACCTCGCCGCCGAACTGCACCACCAGATCGCCGAGGGGGAAGCCGATTTCGATGGCCTGGCGCCGCTCCATTCCGAAGGCCCCGAGCGCCATTGCCGCGGCCAGATCGGCCCCCTGCCGCTGGCCGCCGGCCACGAGAGCCTGGTCAGCCGCCTGCGCCGCGGCCGCCCCGGCCAGCTGTTCGAACCGTTCCAAGCGGGCGAGAGCTGGGTGGTGCTGAGGCTCGAACAGTTCCTGCCGGCCGAGTTGAACGAGGCCACCAGGGAGCGCATGATGGGCGAACTGTTCGAGGAATGGCTCGAGCAGCGGGCGCGGCTCCTCCTCGAAGGCCAGCCGCTGCCTCCCCTCGACGCGATGCTCGCCCTGCTGCAGGAGGACGACAGCCCATGACCTCCTCCCCCGGAGCCATCAGCGGCCTGCTCAACGACTTCGCCCCCTTCGACCGGCTTCCCCCCGCCCGCCGCGACGCCATCGACACGCTGCTGGAGCCCCTGCGCTTCCGCATCGGCCAGACCGTCCTGCGCCCGGACGTGCTGCCCGAGGGCCTGCTGCTGCTCTGCAGCGGCCAGCTGCGCAGCCTCGGCCCCAGCCCCAGCGGCCGGGGCCTGCGCACGATCGAACGCCTCGGCCCCGGAAGCCTGGCCGGCTGGGCCGGCCTGCTGCGCCGCGACCCCTGCGAACATCTGCGCGCCACCACCGAGGTGGAGGCCCTGCAACTCCCCGCCGCCGCCTTCCGCGATCTGCTGGCCGGCCATCCCGATTTCGCCTCCTGGTTCGCCAACCAGCCCAGCGCCGCCGAACTTCACACCCTGCTGCTGGCCTTGGCCAAGCGGGAGGCCTATGGCGAAGCCCTCCTCGACGACTGGCCCCTACCGCCCGAGCAGGTGCGCCTGCGCAGCCTGCGCCCCGGCGCCCCAGGCGAGTTGGGCCTGCCACCCGGTTTCCGCTGGTACGCCAGCAGCGGCCTGCCCCTGGGCGAGCCCTGGTCGGACCGGCCCCTGGTGCTCCCTGGCCCCGAGGCCCCCTGGCTGCGGCTCGTGGGCCTGGCGATCCCCCGGGAAGCGGAAGCGCCGATCAGCCTCGGCCCCGAACCCCTCGCCCCCTCCGTGCTCTCCGAGGTGACCGATGACGGCGGCACCTACGCCCCCGCCCTCGAACCGCCGCCGCGCCGGGCCGGCGACCGCAGCGGCCAGCTCGCCCTGGGCCGTGCCAGCGGCAGCCGTGCCGTTCCGATCGCCCTCTGCCAGGCCCTGGCCGATTACTTCGGCCTGCCGCTGAACCGCGACGCCCTCGCCGATCAGGTGGACGCCATCCTGCAGCGCCAGGACCAGCTCAACCTGGTCAACATCGGCCAGATCATGGACACCCTCGGCCTGCGGGTGGTGCTCTCACGCGTGCCCGCCAGCCGCCTGGCTCGCGTGCCCGCCCCGGCCCTGCTGTACCAGAACGGCCACTTCGGCCTGCTCGATGGTGTGGAGCCCGATGGCCGCGCCCGCCTGCTGGAAGCCGAGCTCGGCGCCCTGCTGGTGCCGGCCGAGGAGCTGATCACCCACGACGGCGGCCTGGTGGAGCTGCTGCTGTTCGACCGCAAACCCGATGCCAAGCAGCAGCGCTTCAGCTGGAGCTGGTACCTCCCCTTCCTGCGCCCGCACCGCCGCGAGCTGATCGAGGTGCTGCTGGCTTCGGTGCTGATCAATGCCCTGCGGCTGGTCTTCCCCCTCGGCCTGATGGTGCTGATCCAGAGCGTGGTGGCCAGCCGCAACATCGGCGCCCTTGTCAGCATCGCCAGCGTGATGCTGCTCGCCACCTTGATGGAGAGCCTCTTCAAGACCCTGCGCAGCTTCCTGTTCACCGATCTGGCCAACCGCGTCGACCAGGAGGCCAAGGCCACGATCCTCGACCAGCTGGTGCGCCTGCCCCAGGGCTTCTTCGATGCCCGCCCCGTGGGCCAGATCACCTTCTACTTCTCGCAGCTCGACCGTCTGCGCGATTTCCTGCTCGGCCAGACCCTGCCCACCCTGGTCGACTTCGGCTTCAGCCTGATCTACCTGGCCATCCTCTTCGCCATCAGCCCCCTGCTCACCCTGGTGACCCTGGCCACCCTGCCCCTGATCGCCGCCGTGGGCCTGGTCACCAATCCCCTGGTGCGCAGCCAGATCAACCGCACCATGGCCAAGGCCGTGCGCGCCTCCAGCTTCCTCAACGAAGCCATCACCGGCATCCAGACGATCAAATCCCAGAACGCCGAACTCAAGACCCGCTGGGAGTTCCAGAACCGCTATTCCGCCTACATCGGCGAAGACTTCAAGCTCAAGGTGACCCGCGAAGCGATCGCCAACCTCTCCAACTTCCTCAGCAACATGGGGCAGCTGGTGGTGATCGCCGTGGCGATCTGGCTGATCATCCAGGGCCAGCTCAACATTGGCGCCCTGTTCGCCTTCAACATCCTCTCCAGCTACATCCGCCAGCCCCTGGTGCAGCTGGTGGCCACCTGGCAGGACTTCCAGTTCAACACCCAGTCCCTGCGCATGGTGGCCGACGTTGTCGACCGCGACACCGAGCAGACCACCGAGCAGGCCAGCAACATCCCCCTGCCCCCCCTCCAGGGCCGGGTGCAGTTCGTGGATGTGGGCTTCCGCTTCAACGACCAGGGCCCCCTGGTGCTCGATGGCGTCGAGCTGGAGGTCCCCGCCGGCTCCTTCGTGGGGCTGGTGGGCGGCTCCGGCAGCGGCAAGTCCACCCTGCTCAAGCTGCTCTCCCGCTTCTATGCCCCCCTGCGGGGCAGTGTGCTGATCGACGGCCTCGACATCGGCAAGGTGGAGCTCTATTCCCTGCGCCGCCAGATCGGCGTGGTGCCCCAGGATTCGCTCCTCTTTGACGGCACCATCCGCGAAAACCTGCTGATGGTGAAGCCCGATGCCACCGCCGCCGAGATGATCCGCGCCGCCCGCATCGCCTGCGCCCACGACTTCATCATGCAGATGCCCCAGGGTTACAACTCCAGCGTCGGCGAACGGGGCGCCGGCCTCTCCGGCGGCCAGCGCCAGCGCCTCGCCCTGGCCCGGGCCGTGCTCCAGAACCCCCGGATGCTGATCCTCGACGAGGCCACCAGCGCCCTCGACGCCAGCACGGAGCGCCAGGTGTGCATCAACCTGTTCGAGGCCTTCCGGGGCCGCACCGTCTTCTTCATCACCCACCGCCTCTCCACCGTCCAGCCCGCCGACCTGATCGTGCTGATGGACCGTGGCGCCGTGATGGAGCAGGGCAACCATCGCCAGCTGATGCAGCTGCGCGGCTGGTACTACGCCCTCTACCGCAGCCAGAACCAGGAGGGTCTCTGATGGCCACCCCACCCCATGCTTCCGATCCCGCCTCCCGCCTGGTTGCCCTGCTCGACGGCTGCGTCGACTGGCTGCGCTCCCCCCGCGCCCGCCGCCGCCACCCGGTGATTCCGGTTCGCGTCGATCTGGTGGGCCAGGACTCCCTTCCCGCCGGAGCCCCGGCCGATGGCCCCCCGCCCCCGGACGAACCCACCGACCCCCCGGCCGTCAGCCACCCCTTCGGCAGTGGCCTCACCACCACCGGCTCAGACACCGCCCAGGAGTGGTCGTTCCGTGAAACGGTGGTGCTGCGCAAGAGCCGCCGCAGCTCCAGCCTGCTGGTCTGGGCGGGGGTGGGCGGGGTCGCC
>JBBQIH010000264.1:0-4028 GCA_038324725.1 Cyanobacteriota bacterium
ACCGAGCAGGTATTGTCCGAACTGCGCAAACAATATGGTGATATCGCCCCTGCCACCGTTGCCGTGCCCGTGCTGCCCACCGGGCCCCTGGTGGAGGGGGTGCTGCTGAAGCGCTATAAGCGCTTCCTGGCCGACGTGGCTCTGGACGATGGCCAGATGGTGACGGCCCACTGCCCCAACACCGGCCCGATGACCGGGGTGCTGCTGCCGGGCGGACGGGTGCGCCTGCGCCACGACCCCTCACCCAGCCGCAAGCTGGCCTGGACCTGGGAGCAGGCTGAGGTGCAGGCCCACGGCGGCGGCACCGTGTGGGTGGGGGTCAACACGGCGCTGCCCAACCGGCTGGTGCGGGCCACGATCGAGGCGGGGGGCCTGGAACCCTGGCTGGGCCCGATCGGCAGCCTTCGGGCCGAGGTGCCCTACGGCGAAGGACGCCGCAGCCGCATCGACCTGCTGCTGACGCCGGCGGCGGGGGCCGCCGATCCACGCCCCATCTACGTGGAGGTGAAGAACACCACTTGGAGCGACGGCGATCTGGCCCTGTTTCCCGACACGGTCACCGAACGGGGGCAGAAGCATCTGGTGGAGCTCACGGCCCTGCTGCCCGGGGCCCGGGCGGTGCTGGTGCCCTGCCTGAGCCGCAGCGACGTCAACCGCTTCGCACCGGGGGACAGTGCCGACCCGCGCTACGGGGAGCTGTTTCGCTCGGCGGTGGCGGCTGGGGTGGAAGTGCTCCCCTGCCGTTACAGCTTTACGGAGAACGCCGTGGCGTTTCTCGGCCTTGCCGCTCAGGCGTGGTGAGGGTGGTAGTGGGTGCCGCGGTAGACGAGGTCGAGCGCCTCATCGGTGTGGGAAGCCTGATGCAGCAGGGGTGAGGCGAAGTGGTGGCCGCGGTAGACGTGCTCCATCGGCGCCGCTGAGGGGCGCTCGTCGTGGGAGTGGTCGTAGGGAAGACCGCGGTAGCAGAGGGCGGAATGGGCCATGGAAACAGGAGCGGAGACGGAGAGGCTGGAGCTGGGGCCCGCTCTGGGCGCGCCGGAGCGCGGAAAGTGGGGACATGGACCTGCCTGATGCATTTCTAGCGCCTTTCCACTGTTCATGATGAACATTTATGCGAACTCTTTGCATTCGTTAAGAAGCTGGGCGGAAAGGGCCTCGCAGCCACCCCTGACCCTCGGCCGCGTTTTGTATCGATTCAGACATTGGAACGGGTCCCCCTCCTAGATAGTCGGACCTTGTTGATGCCTACTTCGGCGTCAGAAGTCGAACGTTCTCTTCACCACGTTCCCATGATCGATTCAAGTCACCAGCACAAGGTTCGACCGCGGAGAAGCCTGAGGGAGGCCAGCCTCCTTGAGGCTCCAGCACTGTTAATGCGCAAGGTTCGTGGTCTGTCTTCCCAGGAGGGGCTCACCTGGCTCGCCTGCGTCCCTCTGGCTCTGTTCGGGCTGGGTGTGTTCAACCTCTCGGCCCACGCCGCCGAGCTGCCCGAGCTCACCCCCGCTTTCCTGATCAACAACCTCTGGTTGGCCATCGCGGCCTTCCTGGTGATCTTCATGAACGCCGGCTTCGCCATGGTGGAAGCCGGCCTCTGCCGTCAGAAGAACGCCGTCAACATCCTGGCCAAGAACCTGATCGTCTTCGCCCTGGCGGTGACGGCTTACTGGTTCATCGGCTATTCCCTGATGTACGGCGATTCGATCGCCGGTGGCTGGCTCCACTTCAAGGGTCTGTTCTTTGATCCCACCGTCACCGCAGAGATGGTGACGGAAGGCAAGCTCACCCCGAGCGTCGACTTCCTGTTCCAGGCCGCCTTCGCCGGCACCGCCGCCACGATCGTCTCCGGACTCGTGGCCGAGCGGATCAAGTTCAAGGAGTTCGTGATCTTCTCCCTGATTCTGGTCGGCATCATTTATCCGATCGCCGGCAGCTGGAAATGGAACGCCAATGGCTGGCTCAACCAGCTCGGCTTCATCGACTTCGCCGGCTCCACCCTGGTGCACTCCGTCGGTGCCTGGGCCGGCGTGGTCGGCGCCATGATCCTCGGCCCCCGCATCGGCAAGTACGTCGACTCCAAGCCCCAGGCCATGCCCGGTCACAATCTCGCCCTGGCCACCCTGGGCGCCCTGATCCTCTGGCTCGGCTGGTATGGGTTCAACCCAGGTTCCGTCCTGGCGATGAACGAGACCGTTCCCTACATCGCCGTCACCACCACCCTCGGCGCCGCCGGCGGCGGCATCGCCGGCACCCTGATCTCCCAGTTTCACTCCGGCAAGCCCGACCTCACGATGACCATCAACGGCATCCTGGCCGGACTGGTGAGTGTGACGGCTGGCTGCGATGGCTTTGCGATGTGGGGCGCCTGGGTCGTGGGCTTCTTCGGTGGCGCGATCGTCGTCTACGCCGTCAGCTTCATCGACTCGATCGGCATCGACGACCCCGTTGGCGCCTTCTCCGTCCACGGTGTGGGCGGCGTCTGGGGCACCCTGGCCGTGGGCCTGTTCAACAAGGACGCCGGCCTGCTGTTCGGCAAGGGCTTCAACCAGCTCGGCCTGCAGTTCCTTGGCGTCTTCGCCTACGCGGTGTTCACCATCGTCACGGCCTGGATCCTCTGGAGCATCCTCGGCGCCCTCAGTGGCGGCATCCGGGTTCATGAGAAGGAGGAGATGGTCGGTCTCGACATCAGCGAGCACGGCATGGAGGCCTACCCCGACTTCGTGTCCTCCTCCAACTGACCTCCGGTCTTCGCCCCCTTTTCAACCGCGGTTCCGGCCGCGGTTTTTTTTCGCCCGCCCCAGCGCCGACCCCCATAGAGTCGACACAACCGGACATCGCCAGTGGACACCCGTGCCTTCAAGCGTTCCCTTCACCATTCGGATCGCTACAACCGCCGCGGCTTCGGCCTGGGTGAGGAGGTTGCGGGCAGCCTCGAGCAGGCCTATCAGAGCAATCTGATCGCCAGCCTCAGGGAGAACGGCCACGTGCTGCAGCGCGGTCGTCTCAAGATCCGCCTGGCCGAGGCCTTCGGCTTCTGCTGGGGCGTGGAGAGGGCCGTGGCGATGGCCTACGAAACCCGCCGCCACTACCCCAGCGAGCGGATCTGGATCACCAACGAGATCATCCACAACCCTTCGGTCAACGCCCATCTGCGTCAGATGGACGTCCGTTTCATCCCCGTCGACGACGACGTCAAGGACTTCTCCGAGGTGGGCACCGGTGATGTGGTGATCCTGCCCGCCTTCGGCGCCACCGTCCAGGAGATGCAGCTGCTCAACGAACGCGGCTGCCACATCGTCGACACCACCTGCCCCTGGGTGTCGAAGGTGTGGAACACCGTGGAGAAGCACAAGAAGCACGCCTTCACTTCGATCATCCACGGCAAGGTGAAGCACGAGGAGACGCTCGCCACAAGCTCCTTCGCCGGCACCTACCTGGTGGTGCTCGACCTGCCCGAGGCCCGCATGGTCAGCGACTTCATTCTGGAGCGGGGCCAGGGGGCCATCGATCGGCAAGCCTTCATGACCCATTTCGCCAATGCCTGTTCTCCAGGCTTCGACCCGGAGAGGGACCTGGCGCGGGTGGGCGTCGCCAACCAGACCACCATGCTCAAGAGCGAAACCGAGGAGATCGGGCGGCTGTTCGAGCGCACCATGCTGCAGCGCTTCGGCCCCGCCGAACTGGACGAGCACTTCCTCGCTTTCAACACCATCTGTGATGCCACCCAGGAGCGCCAGGACGCCATGTTCGCCCTGGTGGACGAACCCCTCGACCTGATGGTGGTCATCGGTGGCTACAACTCCTCGAACACCACCCACCTGCAGGAGATCGCCGTCAGCCGCGGCATCCGCTCGTTCCACATCGACACCCCCGAGCGGATCGGTCCTGGCAACCGCATCGAGCACAAGCCCCTGGGAGGTGCCCTGGAGACCCTGGAGCCCTTCCTGCCGGCCGGCCCTGTCAGGGTGGGCATCACCTCCGGCGCCTCCACCCCTGACCGGGTGGTGGAGGACGTGATCGAGCGCATGGTG
>JBBQIH010000265.1:0-4020 GCA_038324725.1 Cyanobacteriota bacterium
GGGATCCAGCCGGGGTTCCTGGTCGAGCAGCACCACCCGGGTGCGGGAATGGCAGCGTCGCTCGCCGCGATCGAGTGGTTCGAGGCCCGCCAGCACCCGCAGCAGGGTGCTCTTGCCGGCGCCGTTAGGGCCGATCAGCCCCAGCCGGTCGCGCTCGCCCACATGCAGGTCGAGATCGGCGAACAGGCTGCGCAGGCCGAAGTCCTTGGCGGCCCCCACCAGACTGATGGCGCTCATGGGGTGTCGCCGCTCTGGCCCAGGCCCAGGCGCTGCTGCTCCAGATGGACGAAGACGCTCTTGTCGCCCACATCGGCGGCCGCCGGCATGGGGAACTTGCGCAGGCAGAGCAACAGCAGCAGCAGGGCTTCGGCGGCCAGCAGGCTGGCGGTCGTGGCCGGGCTCAGCACGCCGGCCAGGCGCCCGAGCAGGGCCAGGGGCAGCAGCAGGGTGACGCCGATCGCCTCGGGGCGCTGGAAGCAGAAGAACTCCTTGAAGCCGATGCCGGCCAGGGCGGCGAAGAAGGGCCCCACCGCCAGGATCCACAGGGGTTGCTGCGCCAGGGCGGGGAGCATCTGGCCGGGTCCGGCCCGCAGGGCCAGCAGCAGCCCGCCCAGGCAACCGGCCAGCCAGAACAGCTGCAGGGCCCGGTGCAGGGGACGCACATAGATGTGGATCCAGCGCAGGGCCAGGCCCAGCCCCGCCGCCATCACCAGCAACCAGGGCCAGAGCAGGTCGGGGCCGAGCTGGCGCCACTGGACCAGCAGGCCCAGTTGGCCCAGGGCCACGGCGGTGAGGGCCAGCCGGTAGCCCAGCACCTCACGGCGGTCGGTGGCAGTGATGCTGAACGTGCCATAGACCCCTTCGAAGACGGGGTCGGTGCCATCCGGGGTGGCCAGGGTGCTGCTCATCGGGTGGGGGCGCCGGGGGCGGCAGGGGGCGGGCTCGCCACCAGTGTGGCCAGGTCCGGTCCCGCCGGGACGATGCCGGAAGGGTGCAGGGGGAACAGGGCCCCGAAGTAGTCGCTGCGCCAGGCCGTCGGGAAGCAGGTGGCGGCCACCCCCGCGAGGCCATGGAAGCGTCGCCGCCAGTCCCACAGCCGGGGCAGTTGCCAGAGGGGCCGGCGGCTGCAGCCGAACAGCGGCGCGTAGACCAGTTCCATCCGGATCAGGGTAGGGAACAGCACCACATCCGCCAGGCTGGGCTGGGCTCCGCCGCAGAGCCAGCCGCTGCCAGCGTCCCCCTGGGCCACGAGGCTGGCCTCGACGGCCTCCAGGGCGGCGAACAGGGCCGCTTCGGCCTCGTCGTAGGCCGCCTGGTTGCGGGCGAAGCCGCAGCGATACACACCGTCATTCACGTCCCCCTGCAGCCGCTTCCGCCAGGCGGCAATGGCGGCTCGATCCTCCGAGGGCTCCAGATCCGGCGCCTCGTCAGGCGCGGGCCAGGCGTTGAGCAGCTCGATCAGGCGGGCGCTCTCGTTCACCAGGATCTGCTTCTGACTTCGGGAGTAAAGGGCCGGCACGGTGGCCCGGGCCCGGGGATCGGCGCCGCTGCGGCGGTAGAGGTCGAGCAGGGTGTGGCAGCCCTCGAAGGGCGTGTCGAAGCCCCAGCGGCCGGCGGCAGGATCGGGATCCACCACCACCGTGTCGATCGTGGACGCCAGGCCGCGCAGGCTCCAGGTGAGCCAGGCCCGATGGGCCCAGGGGCAGCTGCGGCCCACGATCAAGACGTGGCCGCCGGGGTCGGCGGCGTCCTGCGGCAGCGGCGGCAGGCTGGTGAAGGCCCCGGCAGGCCGCCGGTAGCGGCCCTGGCTGTCGGCGGGGCCGAGCCCGCCCATCAGCAGACGCCACTGGCATTGCCAGAGCTGCCGAGCGGTGCGCACCAGGGTGGCGGGCGAGGCCATGGGAATCAGCGCTGTCCAGCCATGACTCTGCGCCAGGCTGGAGCCCTGTGAGCGAGCAGGTGATGGCGGCGGGCAGGGTGATGGTGGTGGGGGGCACCCACGGCAACGAACGCAACGCGCCCTGGCTGTTGGAGGCCTGGCGGCAGCACCCGGCCCTGCTGCACTGCCATGGCCTCGCTCTGGAGCTGGTGCTGGGCAACCCCGCCGCCCACGCCGCCGGCCGGCGCTATCTGGATCGCGATCTCAACCGCAGTTTCGCGCCGGCCCTGCTGGACGCCGACGAACCGGGGGACCGGGAACGGCAGCGGGCGCGGGAGTTGCTGGCTTGCCATGGGCCCGAAGGCAGCGCCCCCTGCCTGGTGGCCCTCGACCTGCACAGCACCACCGCCGCCATGGGCAATGGCCTGGTGGTGTATGGCCGGCGGCCGGCCGATCTGGCGCTGGCGGCGGCGATGCAGCAGCGCCTGGGGCTACCGATCTACCTGCACGAGCAGGATCAGGTCCAGACCGGCTACCTGGTGGAGCGCTGGCCTTGCGGGCTGGTGGTGGAGGTGGGCCCGGTGCCCCAGGGGGTCATCAATGCCACCATCTGTCTCCAGAGCCAGCTGGCCCTGGAGACGGCCCTGGAGGTGCTGGCGGAGGCTCGGGCCGGAGCCTTGCGCCAGCCGGCCCAGCTGGTGGTGCACCGGCACCTGGGCAGTCTGGATTTGCCGCGCCACAGCGACGGATCCCCGGCGGCGGTGGTGCACCCGCAGCGTCAGGGACGTGACTGGTGGCCGATCGGCGCCGGCGAGCCCCTGTTCCTGACGGCGGAGGGCACCACGATCCCTTATCACCCCCAAGGCGACCAGGAGCAGGGAACCGTTTGGGCCGTGTTCATCAACGAGGCGGCCTACGGCGAGAAGGGCATCGCCCTCAGCCTCACCCGCCGGGAAGGTTGGCCCGTGCAGCCCGCCTGGGGCCAGGCGCTCCAGGGCCTGGCCAGGAACCTTCAGACTCCGGGCTGAGGCGCCTGGGGCTGCCCGGCGGGGGCCGGCTGTGATCGGGGCGGGCCGTTGTAGAGCACGCTCACGACGGTGCGACCGTCGGGAGAGATGAGAATCTCCGTTTCCAGCGTCGGTGGCTGGCCGAGCTGGGCCCAGCCGGGCCCGCCGCCGTAGAAGCGGAAGAGGTGCCCTGCGGCGTCGGAGCGCACCAGGCAGTCGCCGCCACTGCGCTCGTACATGCAGGTGGCGGGCCGATAAACACCGAGCCCGCCGTTGATCACCTCGGCCCGCATGCGGGCCAGGTTGACGGCGCGGCCGCGCTGGAAGGCCAATTCCTGGGTGGTCTGGGAGAGGGCGGGGGCG
Organism: Cyanobacteriota bacterium; assembly: GCA_038324725.1. Taxonomy (GTDB): domain Bacteria; phylum Cyanobacteriota; class Cyanobacteriia; order PCC-6307; family Cyanobiaceae; genus Cyanobium. The sequence continues at coordinate 3,250 of JBBQIH010000265.1, forward strand.
GCCTCAGCCAAGGGGGTGGCCAGCAGCAGGGTCAGGCAGCCCAGCAGGGGTCGGAGACGGGGGGAGGGCATGGTCATCCGCAAACGAGGGTGGTCTGTTCCTTGGTGCAGGGGAGATCGGTCTTGCTGCCGTCGGCCCAGTAGATCCGCAACCGGTCGTCCTCGGTGTCGGTGCGCAGGGTCAGCGATTTGACGACGCCGGCCGGGGGCTTGCCTGCCGGGTCGGCGGTGTCGGGGCGCAGGTTGACCCTGTTCAGCCGCTGCTCGAGCTGCTGGATCTGCAACTCAAGCTGATCGATGCGGCGGCTGTCAGCATTGGGAAAACCCTGGCAGCCCGCCGCTAACAGCGGCAGGACCAGCAGGGCGAAGGACAGCCGGCGCAGGCGGGAGCCGGCATTACGCGGTGGCTGGGGGGAGAGCGACGAACGCGAGACCATCGGCGGGCGGGCGAGATGTCCGGTGCAACTCACCATCTAGCAGCGGCAGGGCGGGGCAGGCCAAAAAGGAAGCTCAGCTTTCTTCATGAAGGGCCGCTCATAAGCCGCAACAGTCTGTTACAGTTGCTCCAGGCGATTCGTCGCTCTTCCTTACGCCCAAGGCCAGCGCAGCAGCGCCAGGTCCTGACGGCACTCTTCTCTCGCACTCATGACCGCCACTCTCCAGCAGCGCTCCGGCGCTTCGGTGTGGAACCAGTTCTGTGAGTGGGTCACCTCCACCAACAACCGCCTCTACGTCGGTTGGTTCGGTGTGCTGATGATCCCCACCCTCCTGG
>JBBQIH010000266.1:0-3982 GCA_038324725.1 Cyanobacteriota bacterium
GCTCGAGATAATCGCGGAAGGTGCGAGGTACTTCGCCCAGGCTCAGCACTTCATCCAGGTAGACCATGCGCCAGCCGCGGGTGAGCAGTCGGGTGCCGGTCTGGTTGTCTTCGACGATGCAATGGGTGACATATCCACCGATGGCCTCCAGCGCCGAGCGCCTGGCCAGATAGGACGTACCACAGCACACCACGGCATTGAAGGGATCGCGAATCACCTGGACATAGCGGAAGAAATAGTCCATGTCGTCGGGGACAAGGACGTCCAGGCCGAGATTGCGATTGTGAAAATCTGAGTTGAAGTAGTGCTGTGGGGTTTGCACCAAGGCAACGTTGGGATCCTTGAAAAAGCCCACAGTGCGATCCAGGAATCGGCTGAACGGGATGAAATCACAATCAAAGACGGCAATCAGGTCGCCATGGGAATGGGCCAGGGCGTAGTTCAGGTTGCCAGCCTTGCGGTGCAGATTGTCGGGACGGCTCAGATACTGCACGCCTAGTTCCTGGGCCAAGGCGGCAATGGCGGGTCGGTGGCCGTCATCCAAAACGTAAATCGATTTATTGTTGTAATGGATGTTGGCGCATGCCATGATGCAGCGTCGAACCAGTCGCTCCGATTCGTTATAGGTGGGAATCCATAGATCAACGCTGGGTTGATGCTCCTTTGCCCAGGCCAGCAGTTGATCCGCCTGGCGTCGCCGTTGCTCCGGCTTGTACTTCAGGGAGGGATAGAACTGCAGAGCGGATGTGAGTAGATACGTGAACTCACAGAGAAAGAAGATCAGGCTGAAGACGAGGCTGACTGGGTGGGCCGTGTTGATGGTCGTCGCTCGCCAGATGAAGTAGCGAATCGCGAACAGCGACAGCATCACGGTGGCCAGCAGGTAGGCGGACGGGCGCCTGGGCAGGAGGTTGACCCCCAGGCAGATCCCCACCGCCAGAGCCAGGGGCAGCAGCACGTCCACCCACACGTCCCGCACCTGCCAGAGTTCGGGTAGGACCCGGAAACTCAGGGGGTTGAGAAGCCCGATCGCCACCACGGACACCTGCAGATTGGCCAGCAGTACCGCCAGAACCAGGCTCGCCCCGGAGAGCAGCAGCACCATCCAGACCCATGGCGAGATCCTCGTGTTGCCCGTGGGATCCGTAAACGAGTGGAGGAACTTCATCGTTCGAAGCTGACCTTCGCCGTGAACCCCACGTAGCAGAACTCCCCTGGAGGAGCCGGAAAGTCATTGAGGATGCGGATCTTCACCTCGCTTTCCCTGGCCAGATTGATCGGCACCGGCTGGGGCGCTTCATCTCCCAGCTGGGTTCGGCCGATGCCGGAGCGGATGCCGATCACTTCGCCCCGCAGTTTGTCCCGATTGCCCACCAGTTCGATTCTGGCCTTGCTGCCCAGGCGAATCCGGTTGAGATCGTTTTCCGCCACCGTGGTCGTCAGCCAGCGCTGGCTGCAATCGATCATCTGGATCACCGTCTGCATGGCGTCGACGGAGTCCCCCCTCTGGGCCCCCAGCTGCCAGACCACCGCCTTCCTGGGACTGATGAGTCGGGAGCGATTGCGCTCCTGCCATTCCTTCTTGGCGATGTTCATCTGCTGCTCCAGGCCGTTGACCTGGAACGTCTGGGTGCGCACATCCCCTTCGGCGTTCTCCAGGGCGATGGTGGCCTCCTGAAGCCGCACCACCGGATCGGAGTTGCTGCGGTTGTTGCGCAGGGTGAGGTCGTTTTTGGAGGCCTGCAGAACCGCCCCTTGGCCGGCCATCTGGGCTTCAAGGCCCCGCACGTCACGAGCACGTTGCTGTTCGGTGGTGCGGGCCCGATCGACCACGTTGGCGGCCACGGCTCCGGCCCGGAACAGTTCTTCCTGCCGCAGGGTCTCCCTTCTGGCGAAGGCGAATTCCTTGCGGGCCCGGTCCAGCGCGAAGCCGAGGTTGTCCCGTTCGTTCTGGTCGCGGGAGATTTCCAGGCTGCGCTGTTGTCTGGCGTCCTGATTCAGTTGTGCCACGAGCTTTTTGCGGAGATCCCGGCGCGTCCGCAGCTCCTGCAGCCGGCCGCGGGCCGTTTCCAGTTGGGTTTCCAGGCCCGCGAGCACATCACGGGTGGCCATTGGATTGACCACGATGGCCAGGGTCTGGCCGGGGCGGACCTCCACGCCTGTCCCCACCGTGAGACTTTCGAGGATGCCGGTGACCGGACTCCTCAGGACGATCGGAGTGGCATTGATGACCGCATCACGGGAGCGCGCGGTGAAGAAGTTGATCACGATGGCCAGGGCCGTGATCAGCAACCCAGCCGAAATCAGCAGGATGGTGAGATCGGCCCTACGGGAGGTGGGAACCACGTCATCGTCTTCCGTCGCGGGGGCGCCTAGGACCGAACCGGGTGCGCCGGTGGACTCAGGATCGCTCGCGCCAGCGGCCGATGAGGACATCCCGACAGTGGACGATGGAATTTGACTCTACCAGAACAGCATTTTTTCAAGGGGGTAAGCCCTTTCATTGGGCCGTGAATATGTGTTGGACTTGCTTTTTCGCTTGGCTGATCTGACTGGATCAGAGCTTGCTCAGGGAAGCTATTATAGCGGCTGTTGCTGGTTTGGGCTGGTTGTTTTCATCGAACGGCAACGGCCGTTGCGGCAGGCCATCCGCCCTGGGAAAAAATGAATTCAGCCAGGTGGTGCGATCACTCAATCCCCAGCTGGTGATCAGCTTCAGCCGTGGTTCCGGCAGCACCGCCGCCAGGAACGCCCCGTAGACCGCCGCCACGGCGCTGTCACGCTCCGGGACGGCCGCCGGCAGTTCCCGGTCATTCACGTCCAGTTCCGTCACGTAGATGTCGAGATTCAGGGCCGCCAGTTCCCGCAGGAAGGCAGGCAGGGTGGCAAAGGTGGTGGGGCCGCTGCCGTTGAACGCCGTGGTCGCGCAGTTGCCGCAGCAGCGCCAGGAATGAGCGCCGCTTGCGTGCCGTCTTGGCGTCATCGCCCTCCAATCCGTACTCATTGATCACCAGGGCCGCTGCGGGATCGGCCTGATGGGCCAGGTTCAGCGCGCGGGCGATGTAGCCGGGTCCCAGCCGCTCCAGCCAGAGGGTCCGGCGCAGGCCCGTGCCGTCGTCGGCGATCGGTTCGTTCACCACATCCCAGGACGGCAGCCTGCCGCGGTAATGGCCCACCACGGTGCGGATGTAGGTCGCCAGGGCCTTGTCCAGTTCCGTCGCCGGCAGCGCCTTGACCCAGGCCGGCAGCTGTTCGTGCCACAGCAGGGTGTGGCCCCGCATCGCCAGCCCGTGGTCGCGGGCGAAGGCCAGCAACCGGTCCGGGGCGCTGAAATCGAAGCGCCCGGGCGCCGCTTCCACCCCATCCCACTTCAGCTCCGATTCGGGCACGATCAGGCCGCTCTGGCTGGTCACCAGGCGTCGCAGGTCGGGGTCCAGCAGCTGGGCGTTGGTCACGGCGGTGCCCCAGCGCAGGCCGCGCGCCGCCGCCAGGCCCTGCAAGGTCGGGGACGACCCGGGGGGTAGGGCCCGCGCCACGCTCCAGCCCAGGGCTCCCACAACGGCGAACAGGATCAGTGGCCGTCGACGCATGGCCCCGCCGCAAACGTGCCTCACCACTCTGGCCTGTCAGGAGTGATCGGCCTCCAGCAGCGCCCGCAGGCCCTCCTCATCCAGCACGCTCACCCCCAGGGCCTGGGCCTTGGTGAGCTTGCTGCCGGCCTCCTCGCCGGCCACCACATGGCTGGTTTTTCGGCTCACCGAACCGCTCACCTTCCCCCCGGCCGCCTCGATCAGGGCCTGGGCGACGGAGCGGCTCAGGGAGGGCAGGGTGCCGGTGAGCACGAAGGTCAGCCCCGCCAGGGGCGTGGCTGCCGGTGGTCCCCCATCTCCCCCCCCATCCTGCTCCGGCGCGGCGGCCAGGGAGAAGCCCAGCGCCCCCAGCTGTTCCAGCAGCGACCGGTTCGCCCCTGTGGCGAACCACT
>JBBQIH010000267.1:0-3976 GCA_038324725.1 Cyanobacteriota bacterium
CCTTGGCCATCTGCATCAGGCTCAGCATCCCCTCCTGCATGCGGGCACCGCCGGAGGCGCAGACGATCAGCAACGGGTAGCGGCGGGCGGTGGCCAGTTCCACCAGCCGGGTGAGCTTCTCGCCCACCACCGAGCCCATCGAACCGCCCATGAAACGGAAATCCATCACCCCCAGGGCCAGGGGCATGCCCTCCAGGCGACAGAGGCCGGTGACCACCGCATCACGCAGGCCCGTGGCCCGCTGGGTGTCCCGCAAGCGGTCGGCGTAGCTGCGCCGGTCCTTGAAGGCGAGGGGATCGGTGGGGGCCAGATCGGCATCGATCGGCTCAAAGCTGCCCTCATCGGCGATCAGGCGGATGCGCTCGCTGCTGTCGATGCGGTGATGGTGGCCGCAGCCCTTGCAGACGCTGGCGTTGGCGATCAGGTCCTTGCGGTACACCACCAGGCCACATTCGGCGCACTTGCTCCAGAGGCCATCCCCCTCATCGGCTTCAGGCCCCTTGCTGGCCCGCACGGCCGGGGCGTTCTTGCGGCGATCGGCGAACCAGTCGAACAGGGACATGGGGCGACGGAAGCAAGGTTGACGGCTGACCAGTCATTAAAGACCCAGGCCCCACAGGTGCAGCCAGGGGGCATGGCCACCGATCCAGACGGCCAGGGCACCGGCGGCGAGAAAGGGCCCGAAAGGGAAGGGCTGCTGGGGGCCGAGCCGGCCGGTGAGCCTGGCCAGCCCGCCGATCAGGGCGCCACCGAGAACGGACAGGCTGACGGCCAGGCCCAGACCCAGCGGTCCGAGCCAGGCCCCCATCAGGGCGGCCAGCTTGGCGTCCCCCAACCCCAGGGCCGGCCGGCCCATCGCCTTCTCAGCCAGGGCGCTGAGAGCCTCGAAGCCCAGCAGGCCGGCGGCCACGGCCAGCAGGTGGGAGAACAGCAGGGTGCGGCCGACCTCGGCCCCCTGCTGGAAGCCGACGGCGGCGGTGACCGCTAGGCCGAGCAACACCCCCCAGCGGCAGAGGGGTTCCGGCAGCCAGAGGCTGTCAAGGTCGATCAGGGCCAGGGGCAGCAGCCAGCTGGCCAGCAGCCAACCGGCCGCCAGCAGCAGCCAGGGGCTGGGATCGGGACCCATGGCTGCGGGGCGGGCGAAAAGGATCGCCACCCAGAGGCCGGCGGTGAGCAACTCCACCAGGGGGTAGCGGACGGCAATGGCGGCGTGGCAGTGGCGGCAGCGGCCGCGCAGCAACAGCCAGCTGAGCAAGGGCAGGTTCTCGAACCAGGCCAGGGAGGCGCCGCAACGGGGGCAATGGCTGCCGGGAAAGACCAGCGACTCCTGCCGCGGCAACCGCCACACCACCACGTTCAGAAAGCTGCCGATGCAGGCGCCCGCCAGGGCCACGAAGGGGGCCAGCAGGGACAACGGCAGGGCCGGCGACAGGAGGGGGACTGGAGTCATGGGAGCGGGCGGCTGGCTCCCCCCCGGGCGCTGCGGCCCCGGGCCGAGCGAGGACGCAGCAGGTCCATCGGCACGAACTGCTCATCCGGCAACAGGATCGGCGCCTCAAACACCACCCGTCCCTGGGGGCCGGAGCCGAGAAGGACCACCCCCAGCGGCTCAGGCGCAGTGGGGCAGGACTCCAGAAAACGGAAATAGACGCGGCGCGCGTGACGCAGCAATTCGCCGCTGTTGATGCGATCGAGGCGGAGCGAGCCTTGGGACGAGGACGTCGAGGACTCCGCGCCGCGGATCTGGAAGGAGGGACTGCCGGATCCGGACGGGGTGATGGTGGGGGGCTGGGCGGTGATGGGATTCACCGGTTCCTTTCGGGCGATCTTAGGGCCGAAAGGAAGATCAAGAGACTGATCTTCAGCTGAGTTTCTTCTGCTCCTCGATCATCTTGTGGATGATCGGAGTGAGGATGATCTCCATCGCGAAGCCCATCTTGCCGCCGTTCACCACGATGCTGGTGGGGCTCGACATGAAGGAGCCGTTGATCATGCGCAGCAGGTAGGAGAAGTCGATGCCCCACTTCTCCCGGGCACCCTTGCGGAAGTGAATGATGACGAAGCTCTCGTCAGGGGTGGGGATGTTGCGGCAGATGAACGGGTTGGAGGTGTCCACCGTGGGCACCCGCTGGAAGTTGATGTCGGTGAGGCTGAACTGGGGGCAGATGTGGTTGATGTAGTCGGGCATGCGACGCAGGATCGTGTCGACGATCGCTTCGGCTGAGTAGCCGCGCTCGGCGTTGTCGCGGGAGATCTTCTGGATCCACTCCAGGTTGGCGATCGGCACCACACCGATCAGCAGATCCACCATCGAGGCCACGTCGTAACCGTCGCCCACCACGCCACCGTGGAGGCCTTCATAGAAAAGAAGGTGGGTGTCGGAGGGGATGGATTCCCAGGGGGTGAACTGGCCGGGCTCCAGGCTGGTGCCCAGGCGAGCGTTGTGCTCGGCCGCCTCCTCCACCGAGTGGAGGTAATAACGGCGATCGCCGCTGCCGGTCTCGCTGTAGGTCCGGAACAGCCCTTCGAGCTTGTCGAAGATGTTGGCCTCGGGGCCGAAGTGGGAGAAGTTCTCCCCGCGGGACTGGGCTTCGGCCATCGCCTGCTTCATCGGGCCGCGCTCGAAGCGGTGGAAGCTGTCGCCTTCCACCACCGCAGGGATGATGCCCTCGCGGGAGAAGATGTGCTCGAAGGCCCGTTTGACGGTGCTGGTCCCCGCTCCCGAGGAACCGGTGACAGCCACGACCGGGTGACGCTTCGACATCGACGCAGGGGGGTTCAGAGGCTGTGAGTTTGGCAGGTCGCCGGTCCGTAGCCCCGCAGCCGTTACCTGACGGGGGACTTCAGACGGGCAGGGCCGCCAGCAGCTGCTCGCCCATCGCGCGGCAGCCCACCCGGGTGCAGCCTTCGCCCATCAGCAGGTCGCCGGTGCGGTAACCGGCGGCCAGCACCCGGTCGACGGCGGTCTCGAGGTCGACGGCGGCGGCCTCCTGCTGCAGGCCCACCCGCAGCAGCATGGCGGCCGACAGCACCATGGCGATCGGGTTGGCCAGGTCCTGGCCGGCGATGTCGGGGGCCGAGCCGTGCACCGGCTCGAACAGGCCCGGGCCCTCAGAGCCGAGGGAGGCCGACGGCAGCATGCCGATCGAGCCGGTGAGCATGGCGGCTTCGTCGGAAAGGATGTCGCCGAAGAGGTTGCTGGTGAGCAGCACGTCGAACTGGCGCGGCTCGCGCACCAGCTGCATGGCGGCGTTGTCGACATACATGTGGCTGAGCTCGACCGCGGGGAACTCGGCATGGATGGCCTCCACCCGGTCGCGCCACAGCTGGCTGACATCGAGCACGTTGGCCTTGTCGACTGAGCAAAGCCGGCCGCGGCGGCCCGCCGCCAGACGGAAGCCCACCCGGGCGATCCGGTCGACTTCGTGGTCGGTGTAGACCATGGTGTTGAAGGCCCGCACGCCGCCATCCACTTCGATGCGCCCCTTGGGGGTGCCGAAGTAGATGCCGCCGATGAGTTCGCGCACCACCAGCAGATCGACCCCCTCGATCACCTCGGGCCGCAGGCTGCTGGCACCGGCCAGGGCCGGGATGATCTTGACGGGCCGCAGGTTGGCGAACAGCCCCAGGCCGGAGCGCAGCGCCAGCAGGCCGCTCTCGGGGCGCTGCTCCCGGGGCAGGGCATCGAAGCGGGGGGCCCCGATGGCGGCGAGCAGGACCGCATCGGCGGCCCGGCAGGCGGCCAGGGTGCTCGCCGGCAGGGGCTCACCGGTGGCGTCGATGGCGGCACCGCCGACGGGCTGCGGATCAAAAACGAGGCCGAAGCCATGGCGACCACTCACCGCCTCCAGCAGGGTGCGGGCCACCGCGGTGATCTCCGGACCGATGCCGTCCCCCGCGAGCAGGGTGATCCTGTAGCTGGTCATCGCGAAGGGGGGCCGCTCAGCAGGAGAGGCTACTTCTGCAGCTGGCGCAG
>JBBQIH010000268.1:0-3966 GCA_038324725.1 Cyanobacteriota bacterium
ACGGCGGACCGATCGAAGCAAGCACTCTGCAGCGTATGAGCAGTGCCTCTGGCATTCCCTGGCCGTCCCACCGGCCTGGGACCCTCCTCAGGGCTTGACCGGCGCCCCGGGAGGCTTCACCCGCTCGAGGTTGGATCCCAGGTCCGATTCGAGGAACTCTTTGAGGACGTTGCCCATGCCGCTGAGCCCCGCCAGGGCCGACTGCAGCGCCGGCAGGTTGATCGCTACTTCCTCGTTGGGATAGGCCCGAAGGAATCCCACGGCCGACAGGCTGCCCGAGCCGGTCTGGAGTCCGAGGATCGTCGCTGAACGCAGGGCCACCATCCCCACCCTCGGCGCCTTCAGGGGGTAAACGATCACGGACAGCTTCTCAAGGGCGTTCTCACCGAACCCTGTGCTCAACAGTCGCGTGGTCAGCACCAGTGGCAGCGCCACCCGGTGGTTCAGCAGCTTGCCGACCTCAGCGGGGTCTTTGCCGCCAAGGCGCAGGGCATCCCCCAGCAGACCCACGGCAACCCCCGTTCGGGCCAGCCGCTCCAGGTCGGCAACGGGGATCGAGCGGCGGAAGGCTCCGCTGACGAACACCACTTGCTCGGCTGCCCGCACCGATGGGGTTCCCAGGGTCAGCAGGCCAGCCAGCCAGGCTGCGCCCCAGGCGCGGGCTGATGGCGGAAAGGAAAGCCGAGGCGACATCAATCAGGGGCTGCAACCATGGGGCTCAAGTGTGGTTCAGATGCTGGGCCCTGTCGGCTCAGGGGTTCCAACTCGGCAGCCGGTCGCTCACATCGCTGAGGGACAGGTCGCGATCCCCCCAGCCATTCGAGGGCAACAGGGCCGGAGCCCCCGAGCCTGGTCCGACATCGGGGCCCGCGGCGAAGGCCCCGTTCACCCAGCCCAGCATCAATCCCCGCAGGGGGCCGCCGGCCTGGTCGTAGGGGGAGCCCAGATTGAAGTGATCCCCTCCGCCCACCAGCACAAGTCGATGGCCGTTATCCCCGTGGCGAGCGATGCGGGCCATCGGAGCGATGGCTTCAGGGCCGGGAGGCACCACCCAGTCGCGGCTGCCGCTCACCAGCAGCACCCGACCTTGAAACACAGGGGCGGCCTCGGCATCGAACAGGAGCGCCATCGGAGGACTCACCGCTACCACCGCTTTCACCCGCGGGTCGGCCAGGGCCGCCTGGTCGGTGGCGCCGAGGAAGCTGCACTGCAGCACCCAGCTGAGGTTGCGCTGGGGGTCCTGCAGATCGTTGCAGCGCTTCTGCAGGAGCTGGGAACGGGGACGGGCGCCCGCCAGCTGCAGGGCGGTGGTGGCTCCCCAGGAGTGGCCCATCACCACCACTGAACGGGTGTCGACACCGGGCGGCAGCCCCAGCGTCCCCGCGGCCACCGCATCGATCAGGGCGGAGATGTCGAGGGGCCGCAGGCGCAGCTCCGCCGGACCGGGCGGGGGCACCTTGCCGGAGAGCATGGCCTGCTGCTGGTTCCGGTCGCTGCCGGGGTGGCGGGGCAGCAACACGGTGTAGCCGTGGCTGGCCAGATGCCGTCCCCAGCCCTCGAAGCTCTCCGGCCCATCCCAGAGGCCATGGGAGATGGCCACCAGCCGGCCGGAAGCCTGCTGGGACGGACGGATCACCACCACTTCCAGGGGCCGGGTCCGATAGGTCACCGGCAGGGTCAGGGTGTCTCGCCTTACGGGCAGGGGACCCGGGCCGGCAAGGGCGGGATCTGCCGTCGCTGGGGTCTGCCCCTCCAGCAGCTGGGTGGCTGACCGCAGCTGGTCATTCATCCTCTGGAGCAGGAACAGGCCCTTGCCGACATCCACGCTGGCCGTGCGGCCGGGAATGGCCTGGAGGACCCCCAGCATCGTCAGGGGTCCCCGCGCCGAGGCCCTGTCGAGCACCTGCAGCACGGTGTCACTGGACACATCGGCCGGAAGACCATCGACCCCTCCGAGAGAGGAGAGCAGCAGCAGGGCCTGCTGGGCCAGGGGTGAGGGGACCACCTGGCGGGCCACGTCCAGGGCCTGCAGGGGCAGGGGGGTGTTGAACAGTTCCACCATCCTCCGTCCGATGGCGCCACCGGTGGCCTGGTCGAGCTCGGCCAGGTCGCTGTTCCCCGTCAGCAGGACGCGGGGGTCGCTCAGTTCAGCCAGCTGGATCGTGAAGGTTGTCTCCACCAGGGGCAGTTTCAGCTCGATCTGCTCCAGGGCCCGCGCCGGAGGGGCCGCAGCGATGGCGGCGGCCAGGACGAGGGCCACGGGGGTTCTGAACGGAGATGACCGCGTCAAGCGAGCACCCCCGCCATCGGGGACGCATCCTTGCAGAAGTGGCGCACGTCTTGCCCGTCCCCTTGGCCTCATTCCACATCGTCGTGGGCAAAGCGGTTGTAGAGGAAGTCGAGGGCGGTGTTGCGCAGCTCGTAATACTTCGGATCTTCCATCATGTCCTCCCGGTTGCGGGGTCGGGGGAAGTCAATGGTCATCACTTCGCCGATCGAGGCGGCCGGGCCGTTGGTCATCATCACTAACCGATCCGCCAGGAACAGGGCCTCATCGATGTCGTGGGTGATCATCAACACCGTGCATTTCTGGGTGTTCCAGATCTGCAGCAGTTCCTCCTGCAGTTCCTCTTTGGTGATCGCATCGAGGGCTCCGAAGGGTTCATCGAGGATGAGTACTTCCGGGCGGATGGCCAGGGCGCGGGCGATGGCCACCCGCTGTTTCATGCCACCGGAGAGCTGGGTGATCTTCTTGTCGCTGGCCTTGTCCAGACCCACCATGGCCAGGTGCTCCATGGCGATGTCCCGCTTTTCCCTGTCCGGGAGCTTCGGCTTCACCGAATCGATGGCCAGGTAGACGTTCTCGAAGGCCGACATCCAGGGCAGCAGCGCATAGCCCTGGAAGACCACCATCCGATCCGGACCTGGCTTCTCGATCGGCACGCCGTTCAGCAGCACCTGGCCCGAGCTGGGCTGGGAGAATCCCGAGACCATGTTGAGCAGGGTTGATTTGCCGCAGCCGGAGTGGCCGATGACGCAGATGAACTCTCCCTGATCCACGTGGAGGTTGATGTTCTCCAGCACCGGGTAGGGGCCGGTGGGGGTGGGGTAGACCTTGCCCAGGGCTTCGAAGCGCAGCAGGGGCTGGGTGGCGGTGGCGATGGTCGTCATGGTGGGTTGCCGCATGCGGTCAGGAGAATACAAACGCTGATGACTCGGGGCTGGCCGATGGGGATTTCGGCGATGCTGAAATCGCGGTGCAGGGAGACCTCATTGAGGTAGCCGATCGGGTCCTCGGGATTGAAGGGGCGGCCGTCGAACAGTTCGATGCCCTGGCGCTGGTAACTGATGTCTTCCAGGCCCAGTTCCCGGGCGGCCGTGCTGAACACACCGACGCTGCAGACCCGCTCGAGGATCTCCACGTAGTTGCGCGGGAAGGGGATCTCGGCCCAGCGGGCCAGCTGGGTCAGGATCCAGAGGTGCTCGCTGCGGCTGGGTCGGTTGAGGCCGGCACCGAAGAACAGATGGTGGGGCTCGCCGTGGGGAGCGAAGGCCCCGGCATCGCCGGGCTGTCCGCTGAAGCGGATCAACTCCGCCTTCATGCCGAGATAGCGCCGGTCGCTGAGCAGTTCGCTCATCTCCGCCCAGTGGGCGGGATCGGCGCAGTAGCGGCAGGCCTCGAGCAGGGCCTTGGTGAGGGCGATGTGGGTGTTGGGATAGGCCAGGGCCCAGTCCTCGCGCGCGCCGAGCACCTTGCCAGGATGGCCTGACCAGATCTCCAGGTCGCCCACGATCGGTACGCCGTGTCCGCTGCTGGCCGCCCGGAAGTTCCAGGGTTCGCCGATGCAGTAGCCGTCGATCGAGCCGTCCTTGAGGTCGGCCAGCATCTGGGCCGGCGGCAGGGTCTGCAGGTGCACGTCCCTGTCGGGGTCGATGCCGTTGGCCGCCAGCCAGTAGCGCAGCAGC
>JBBQIH010000269.1:0-3965 GCA_038324725.1 Cyanobacteriota bacterium
TACCCCCACCAAGGGCCGCATCCTCGTGGACGGCTACGACATCGACAAAGTGGAGCTCTACTCCCTGCGCCGCCAGATCGGCATCGTGCCCCAGGATCCTCTGCTCTTCTCCGGCACCATCAGCGAGAACATCGCCCTCACCAACCCGGAGGCCCCCAGCGACGCCATCGTCGAGGCCGCCCGGATCGCGGGGGCCCATGACTTCATCATGGAGCTCTCCGCCGGCTACAGCACCCCCCTGGGCGAGCGGGGCGCCTCCCTCTCCGGCGGCCAACGCCAGCGGATCGCCATCGCCCGCACCCTGCTGAGCCAGCCCCAGCTGCTGGTGATGGACGAAGCCACCAGCGCCCTCGATTACGACACCGAACGCCAGGTGTGCGACAACCTTCGCGAGGCGATGAGCCACAGCACCGTGTTCTTCATCACCCACCGGCTCACCACCATCCGCCGCGCCGATCTGATCGTGATGATGCACCAGGGGGCCATCGTGGAGACCGGCACCCATGAGGAACTGATGGCCCTGAAGGGACGCTATTTCGCGCTCTATCGCCAACAGGAGGCGGGCTGATGGTTCCTCCGTTGCCCACCCCGGCCGGCTTGCTGCGCCGTGCCCAGAACGGCCTCGAGCGCAGCATCCACACCGACAGCGACGACGTGGTGCTGCAGCAGTCGCGCTTCTGGGCCCGCTCGATCACCTGGACCCTGATGGGGGTGACCCTGTTCGGTCTCGGCTGGCTGGCCTTCGCCCAGACGGAGGAGATCGTCACCGCCCCGGGCAAGCTCGAGCCTCTGGGGGTGGTGAAGGACATCCAGATGCCGGTGGGCGGCGTGGTGGAGGAGGTGATGGTGAAGGAGGGCGAGCGGGTGGAGAAAGGACAGGTGTTGCTGCGCCTCGACACCGAGACCACCCTCGACCGCCAGGCCAGCATGCAGCAGACGATTCGGTACAAGCAGCAGCAGCTGCGCCTCAAGCAGGTGGAGCTCGCCCGCTACCTCCAGTTCAACGACACCGCTCAGCGGGTGCTGCGCCAGAGTCTGGTGCTCGAAAAAGATGTGCTCGGCCGCCTCGAGACGCTCAACAAAGAGGGCGCCACCGCCGAACTGCAGTACCTCTCCCAGCGCAACAAGGTGCAGGAGGTGGAGGGGAAGCTGGAGGAAACCAGCGTCGACCGGTTGCGCCAGCAGGCCATCCTGCAGCAGGGCATCCGTGAAATCCAGAGCGAGCTGGCCGACCTGGGCAGCAAGCTGACCGAGCTCAACGTCAACATCCGCTACCAGGCCATTCGCTCCCCGGAGGCGGGGGTGGTGTTCGAGCTCAAGCCCCGCTCCAGGGGCTTCGTGGCCCAGACCAGCGAACCGGTGATGAAGGTGGTGCCCTTCGACAAGCTGGAGGCGCGGGTGGAGGTGCCCAGCCGGGAGATCGGTTTCGTCACGGTGGGCAAGCCCGCCGACATCAGCATCGATTCGTTCCCCGCCACCGATTTCGGCGTGTTGCAGGGCACCGTGCGGCGCATCGGCTCCGACGCCCTGCCCCCGGACCAGATGAACAACTTCTACCGCTTTCCGGTGGACATCCAGCTCAACTCCCAGCAGCTGAAGCTCAAGAGCGGCAAGGTGCTGCCGCTGCAGGTGGGCATGTCCCTCACCGCCAACGTCAAATTGCGCAAGGTCACCTATCTGCAGCTGCTGCTCAGCGACTTCAAGGACAAGGCTGACGCCCTGCGGCAGATCTGAGCCGCTCCATGGCCACGTAGTGGTCGGGGATGATGCGTGGGCGCAACCCCACCAGGGGCTCCAGCCACGGCAGCAGCAGCCCGTCGAGGCCCCGGTTCACCAGAGCGCCGGCCACACGGAAGGCCCGCCGCCAGCGGGCCTGCGGGGCGATCAGATGCAGGGCACGGCGGTGCACCGGCCCATCGATGCAGACCAGCCAGGCCGGATCCATCCCCGCCTGCCCCATCGCCACCTCGAAGCTGCGGCGGCTGTGGAAGCTGATGTGCTGACCATTGCCGAAGGCGTAGTACCACCAGTCGGGGCCGGGGATCTCACCCGCCTGCCGCATCAGTGTGGAGAACACGAACAGGGGCGTGGCGCCCACCTCGTCGCGCAGGAACTCGGAGGTGTCTGGCACGTGCTCGATCACCTCGAAGGCGGTCTTGCAGCCGATGGTGCCATCGCCCGGGGGCTCGCAGAAGGGGCGGATCAGCTCCATCGCCGCATAGGCATCGGTGCCGTGGAAATCGAAGCCGTGATCCCGCAGCAGACGCGGCAGCATGCCCAGGCCGGTGCCCAGATCGCAGCCCGGCTCACTGGGGCCGAAGCGACCCAGCCGGCCGATCACCAGCAGCAGGCGCAGCAGCCGCGAGGCGTGCAGGTTGCGGTCGACGTAGCCCGTATCGCCGTAGAAGGACTCCTCGTAGGCCACGTCCAGCCAGGAGGGCTCGCCCAGGAAGAGAAAGTCGCAGCTGCCGCAATGGGTGAGGTCAGCCTCCACCCGGGCCTTGCTCACCCTCACCCGTCGCACCAGGGTGAGGCTGGCGCCGCCGCAGTTGGGGCAGGCGCCGGCGGTGGGGGTGGGGGGAGTCACGGCCGTCACCATCGCTGGCCTGCATCGCAACGTGGGAGGCTACCCCGCGTTCCTCCAGGGCCAGACGCACCTGGCGGCCCACCAGCGCGGCCGCCGCCAGGGTGGCCCCCACCCCCACGAGCCGCAGGGCCCAGGTGACCCCATCGGCCGGGCCGGCCAGCAGCGCCGAAAAGCGGCCCGGATCCCCGGCCGCTGCCCCAAGGGCGCAGAAGAGCACGGTGCCGGGGAGGATCCCGATCAGGCCGATCGCGTAATCCCGCTGGCTCACTTCGCTGAGGCCGTAGGCGAGATTCAGCAGGCTGAAAGGGAAGGCCGGCGAGAGCCGGGTGAGCAGCACCAGCACCAGGCCCTGGCGGCACACGGCCCGCTCCACCGCCAGCAGCCGCGGCGCGCCGGCCAGGCGGCGTCGGGCCCAGCCCCGCCAGCGGCTGCGGCCCAGCAGGAACACCGCCTGGGCCCCCAGGCAGGCCCCGGCGAACACCAGCACGCTGCCCCCCACGGGGCCGTAGAGCACCCCGGCCAGCATCGAGGCCCAGACCCCCGGCAGCAGCAGGGTGACCCAGAGTGCATAGAGGGGCACGAAGGCCACGGCCCCGAGCGGGGAACGGAGCCAGGGCAGCAGCTGATCCGACAACCAGAGCGGGTCCATGGGGCCACCGTATCGACCCTGCCTAGGCTTGGGCCCTCTGCCCGTGTCGCCATGGCTGACCCGTCGGAGCTGGCCCAGCAGGTGGCCCGGGGGGCCCTGTTCCGGGGGCGCCACAGCGTCACCGACCCCGGCGAACCCCTCGAGGCCGCCGTGGGCGGCACGGTGCTCCAGGCGGGCGGTGGCAGCACGGTGGGCTGGCAGCTCTGCCGCAGCCAGCAGGAGCTGGTGCGTTCGCTGCACAGCGGCAGCTCGCTGGGGATCGGCCTGGGCCCCCTGCAGCTGCTGAAGGCCAAGCGGACGTTCCGCGACTCCCTGAAGACCACGGCCTTCAGCCTGTCGCTGGTGGTCTGGGCCCGCCAGGTGAGCGCGGCACTGGAGGTGGACCAGACCCGGCTGCTGGAGGGGGTGGCGGTGCCGGCCGGCGCCGACGAGCTCGAGGCCTTCGTGGCCCTGCACGGCGATGGCTTCGTGGCGGCGGCGGAGGTGGGCGGAGAGTGCCATGGGGTGTTCACCTTCTACGCCCAGTCGCGGCAGCAGGCCCGCCTGGTGGAGCGGCAGATCGGCGCCGCCATGGGCCTGGGCGGCGTGAGCCTGAATCCCGCCCTGGCGGAGAGCGTGACGACGGTCGCCCGCAGCGCCGCGGTGAACCTCGGCTTCCGGATGCAGGTGATCGGCACCCGGGCCCAGCCGCCAGCGGACGCCACCTCCCTGATCTCCTTCGCCCGCGAC
>JBBQIH010000270.1:0-3958 GCA_038324725.1 Cyanobacteriota bacterium
CGGGCCGCAGGCTTGCTGCCGTGAAGCTCAGGCAATAGCGCATGGCTCAGACCGCAGCGTCCGCCAAGCCCCTGACCCACCTTTGCTTGGGCCATCCTGGCACCGCCACCGCAGCCCGATCCTCCAACACGCCACGCCCCCAATGCCTTTATGCAGCCGTACGTTATGGGGATTCCAGGGATTTAGCGCAGCGTTTCCTGCGAAGAAGCAGATCATGGCCAGGAGCCCTCAGCCCAGGTAGGGATCCAGGAAGCTCAGCGGCCTGGCCATCGTTTCCGAGAAGCCGAGGATGCCGCGGTCGCGGTGGCTGTAAAGCACGGTGTCGTCGGCCTCCAGCAGAAAGGTGCCGCCCCGCTGGGTGAGGGCGTCGTCGCGCGGCACATAGGTGCGCCAGTGACCCAGCACCTCGGCCATGTTGCGCAGCCGCACGGTGGCCAGCTCGAAGGGCCGCTGGAAGCCGCGGCCGCCGGCCCGTGCGAAGAACGACCCCTTGATCGGCGGCAGCGGGCCCGCCTGGATCGTCTCGTCGTCGGCGAGGCGCTGGGGGGCGCTGCGATCGCCGGTGTAGCCGCGCAGCACCTCGGCCAGGGTGCCGGGCGAACCGATGCCGGCGCACATCAGCAGCAGGTTCGGCCAGGGACCGCCGGCCTGCTTCAGCCCCTCGTAAAGCCCCAGGTCGCGGTGCAGATGGGGTTCGGCGTCCACCAGCAGCCGATCGGGCGGGAAGCCGGTGAAGCCGCAGAACCGCTCGCGGCCCGCCGCGTCGCCGATGCCGATCGCCAGCACGGCAATCCCGGCGGCCTCCAGCTGCGGCAGCACCGGCACCAGGGCCTGGGCGTACTCGAGGCTGTCGAAGTCGCCCAGCTGGCTGAGCAGCAGCACCAGCCGGCGCCGGCCTGGCCCCATCCCCGGCACGCCGGCCAGCCGTTCGAGCAGGACGGCGGGGGCGGGCGGCCGGGCGGCAGCGGCGGCGGAGGCGTTCACGGGCAGGGGCGGGTCAGGTGCCGCCCATGCTCATCCATCGGCGCTGATCAACTTATCCTTACCAAGTAAGACCCACCTTCAGGAGGCGTTGACAATGCCAGCCGAAGACGCCGCCACCAGCTCGATCACCAGCAAGGGTCAGGTCACCATCCCCAAGGCCCTGCGTCAGCAGCTCGGTCTGGCCCGAGGTGGTCGGGTCAGCTTCCAGTTGGTGGGTGATCACATCGAGGTGCGCTCCTGCAAGCCTGAGCAGCCACTGCCGGCCAGCGGCTTCGGCCTGCTCAGCAGCCCCCGTCCTCCGGTGCCGGCGGACTTCGACCCCGCCAGCCTGCTCTCGCCGTGATCGGCCTCGACACCAACGTTCTGGCCCGCTACTTCGTCGCAGACGACGGTGCCGATGCCGCCACCGAGCGCCAGCGCCAGGCGGCCCGGGGCCTGATCGAATCGGGGCAACCCCTGTTCCTGCCCAAGACCGTGGCCCTGGAACTGGAGTGGGTGCTGCGCGGCTACTACGGCTTCGCGGCCGAGCAGGTGCTGCTGGTGTTCGACCACCTGCTGGCCCACCCTGGCCTCAGCGCCGAAGATCGCCCGGCCCTGGAACAGGCCGTCGCCGGGCTGCGCGCCGGGCTCGACTTCGCCGATGCCCTGCATCACGCCAGCTGCCGTGGCTGCGACACGCTCGCCTCCTTCGATGACCGTGGCTTCGCCCAGCGCATCCGCCACCTCAACCTGGCGCCCCGCGTCGTCGTTCCCAAGGCCCCTTAACGGGTGGCCCGCTCCAGGAACGCCTCGGCAGCGGCCTCCAGCGCCACCCGCCGCGCCGGGTCCATCTTCTCCAGCAGCTTCACCATCATCGAAAGACGGGGATTGGCCGCAAAGAAGGCCCGGTGACGGTCGATGAAGCGCCAGTAGAGGCCATCCCAGATCTCGCACCAGGGCCCCTTTTTGTAATCGCCCATCTTGAGGATGTAGTTGGAGCCGCTGATGTAGGGCTTGGTGGCGAAGATCCCGCCATCGCTCATCAGGCCCATGCCGTACACATTCGGGCCCATCACCCATTCATAGGAATCCAGGTAGCGCTCCATGAACCAGCGGTGCACCTCGTGCGGGTGGATCTCGCACAGCAGCATCAGGTTGCTGATCACCATCAGCCGCTCGATGTGGTGGTTGTAGCCGAGCCGGTTCACCCGTTCGATCGCCGCATCCAGGGGCGGCAGGCCGCTGCTGCCGTCGTCCCAGCAGGGGGCAAGGCGGCGGTGGTGGTCCCAGACGTTGGCGCTGGCCTGGCGTTCGCCATGCACCCGGTCGATGCCGCGCACGAACTCGCGCCAGCCGATCACCTGGCGCAGGAAGCCCTCCAGCGAGGCGATCGGCAGCGGCTGGCCGCCCTGCTCCCGGCGCTCGGCCTGCTCCAGGGTGGCTGCGACCACCGCGGCGGGGGTGAGCAGGCCGATGTTGATCAGCGGCGAGAGCAGGGAGTGGTGCAGGGTGGCGTGCTGCTGGCTGAGGGCGTCTTCAAAGGGCCCGAAGCCGTCGAGGCGCTCGGCCAGAAACCGCTGCAGCCAGGCCTCGGCGCCGGCCTGATCGAAGGGGATCCACAGGGGCCCCAGCGCGCCGGGGTGATCGGCGAAGTGGCGCTCGATCAGGGCC
Source organism: Cyanobacteriota bacterium (assembly GCA_038324725.1). GTDB lineage: Bacteria > Cyanobacteriota > Cyanobacteriia > PCC-6307 > Cyanobiaceae > Cyanobium. The sequence goes on from JBBQIH010000270.1 coordinate 2,635, forward strand.
CGCACCACCGGCTCGTGGGGGCTGGCCGCCAGCGCCGGCAGGGCGGGCTCCACGTAGCCCTTGGGCAGCTTGCGGCGGTTCTCCACATCGAAGCTCCAGCGGCCGCCGCTGGGGCTGCCATCGGCCTCCAGCAGCAGGCCGAGGCGGCGCCGCTGGCGCTCGTAGAAGGTCTTCATGAACGGGCGGCGGCGCCCCTCGAACCAGCTCCGGCTCTCGGCCACCGATTCCAGAAACGCCGGCGAGGGGAGCATCGTGAGCCGCACGCCCTGCTCGGTGCAGAAGCGCTGCAGCCTCAGCTCAAAGCTGCGGTCGGCGACTTCGGCCACCGTTAATTCGCGCCCGTCCCCCAGCTCTTCTGCCAGCCGCTGCCAGAACGGCACCCCCTCCGAATCGGGCAGCTCGCCGTACTGCACCGCCACGCCCCGTTCGATCAGGGCGTCGCGGAAACTGCGCATGGCCACGAAGGTGTGCAGCAGCCGCAGGCGGTGGTAGCGCCAGGTGGAGGCCACGGCGAGATCTTCGATCATCAGCACCCGGGAGCCGGGGGCGAGCTGCAGGGGCGAGGGGCGCGTCCAGTCGGGGTGGAGCTGGTCGCCGAGGATCAGGGTGAGGGTCATGGCACCGCGGCGGCGGACGGCTCCCGGGCCGATCGGCCCCAGAGGCGAAGGTGTCGCCGCTCGGGGTCGTACAGACCCACCTGGCGCTCCAGATCGAAGCGGCGGGGGGCGCCGCCAAAGCTGCGCGGGTCGGAGCCCACCCCGGCCAGGTAGGCCCAGTTGCCCGTGTTCAAGGCCGGGTGGGCATCGATCAGGCACCACTCGAAGAAGCGCGCCCCCCAGATCCAGGGCAGCCGCAGCTCGTTGACGAAGTGGGAGGCCACCCACTGGCGGCCCCGGTTGGAGAGGTAACCCGTGGCCAGCAGCTCGTTGAGCTGGGCATCGATCAGGGGATGGCCGGAATCCCCGCGGGTCCAGGCCGCGAAGCGCTCCCGGTCCGCGTCCCACTCGGGCGGGCGGTTCTGGATCCCGCCGGGGGCGTGGAAGGCGTCGCCGTGGTGCTGCTCCGACCAGAGGAAGAACTCGCGCCAGAGCAGCTCCTGCTGCATCCATATCGACCCCTCATCGGCGCCGTGGAGCTCCTGATAGCGCAGCACCTCCTGCCAGATCCGCCGCACCGAGAGGGAGCCCACCCCCAGGAAGGGGGAGAACTTGGCGGAGAACTCCGTCCCCACCAGGCCGTTGCGGGTGAGCTTGTAATCGCGCAGCCCGCTGGAGCCGAACAGGTAGTGCTGCAGCCGGGCCAGGGCTGCAGGCTCATCGCCTGA
>JBBQIH010000271.1:0-3923 GCA_038324725.1 Cyanobacteriota bacterium
AGCCCCAACATCGCCAAGGAGATGCACGTGGGGCACCTGCGCTCCACGATCATCGGCGACGCCCTGGCCAGGGTGCTGGAGTTCCGCGGCCATCCGGTGCTGCGGTTGAATCATGTGGGCGACTGGGGCACCCAGTTCGGCATGCTCATCACCCACCTCAAGCAGGAGGCTCCCGAGGCCCTCGACACCGCCGACGCCGTCGACCTCGGCGACCTGGTGGCCTTCTATCGCCAGGCCAAGGCCCGCTTCGACAGCGACGAAACCTTCCAGGCCACTGCGCGCGAGGAGGTGGTGAAGCTGCAGAGCGGCGATCCGGTGTCCCGCAAGGCCTGGCAACTGCTGTGCGACCAGTCGCGCCGCGAGTTCCAGCGCCTCTATGACCGCCTCGACATCCGTCTCGACGAGCGCGGCGAGTCCTTCTACAACCCCTACCTGGAGGCGGTGGTGGCCGACCTGGCCGCCTCCGGCCTGCTCGTCAGCGACGGCGGCGCCCAGTGTGTGTTCCTCGAGGCCGCAGACGGGGCGGCCAGCCAGGCGCCGCCGGTGATCGTGCGCAAGAGCGACGGCGGCTTCAACTACGCCACCACCGACCTGGCGGCCATCCGCTACCGCTTCGCCGCCTCTCCCGAAGGTGATGGGGCCCGGCGGGTCATCTATGTGACCGACGCCGGCCAGGCCAGCCATTTCGCCGGTGTGTTCCAGGTGGCCCGCCGCGCCGGCTGGATTCCCGACGACGGCTGCCTGGAGCATGTGCCCTTCGGGCTGGTGCAGGGGGAGGACGGCAAGAAGCTCAAGACTCGCTCCGGCGACACCGTTCGGCTCAAGGAGCTGCTGGATGAGGCGGTGGAGCGCTGCGAGGCCGATCTGCACCGCCGCCTGGTCGAGGAGGAGCGCCACGAGGACGGAGCCTTCATCCGTGAGGTCTCCACCACCGTGGGCCTGGCGGCAGTGAAGTACGCCGACCTGAGTACCAACCGGATCACCAACTACCAGTTCAGCTTCGATCGCATGCTGGCCCTCAGCGGCAACACCGCCCCCTATCTGCTCTATGCGGTGGTGCGGATCGCCGGGATTGCCCGCAAGGGCGGTGTCGATGCCGCCGGTGTCGCCTTCCCCGACCCCCTGGTGTTCGGCGAACCCCAGGAGTGGGCGCTGGTCCGCCAGCTGCTGCAGTTCGACGCCGTGATCCGGGAGGTGGAGCAGGAGCTGCTGCCCAACCGGCTGTGCAGCTATCTGTTCGAGCTGTCCCAGGTGTTCAACCGCTTCTACGACCAGGTGCCCGTGCTGAAGGCCGAGGAGCCCGCCCGTGGATCACGGCTGGCGCTCTGCCGCCTCAGCGCCGACACCCTCAAGCTGGGCCTGGGGCTGCTCGGCATCACCACTCTGGAGAGGATGTGAGGCTGGGTGATCTGGCCAGATAATCCTCCTGAAGGATGTACATGCGTTTGACGTCGCGGTACTGGCCTTCGATGAAGAACTCTCCCACGAGATGGCCTTCTTCGACAAAGCCGCATTGCTCATACAAATGCAGAGCCTTGGCGTTGTCGACGGCGACCGACAGGTAGATCTTGTGCAGGTTCAGGATCGTGAACGAGTAGTCGAGGGCTTTGTGGACGCAGAACCGCGCGAAGCCTTTGCCCTGGTGCTGAGGAGCCACGATGATCTGGAATTCAGCCCGGCGATGAATGTAATCAATCTCGATCAGTTCCACCAGACCGATCAGTTCCTTGTCCTTGTTCTCGACGACAAAGCGACGCTCGGCGTTGTCGTGGATATGGCGCATATAGAGCTCTTCCAGTTCGTCGAACGACTCGTAGGGTTCTTCGAACCAGTAGGCCATCACGCTCCTGTTGTTGACCTGATCGTGAATGAATCGCAGGTCGCCCCGCTCCAGGGCCCGCAGGGCCAGCTCCGCTTTCGCCACCGGATCTCCTGCTCACAGGTTCAAACGGTAGGGCTGCGCAGCAGGATGGCTGCCTAGCGATCCGACTCCGGCTCCGTGAGCAGTCCGACCCCAGGCGAGAGCCCGGCCGTTCCCCCAGGGCCCCAGGCCCGCCCCGAGGTGGAATCCCTCACGGCCTACAACGCCCCCCTGGAGGGACGCCGGGGCCTGCTGCGGCTCGACTTCAACGAGAACACCGTCGGGCCCAGCCCGCGGGTGGTGGCGGCGATCCGCGCCATCCCGGCCGATCACTACGCCATTTATCCCGAGTACGACGGGCTGCGGGAGGCGATGGTGGCCTCACTGGGGGGCCGGGGCCTCACGCCCGCCCATATCGGCCTGTTCAATGGCGTGGATGGGGCCATCCATGCCATTTTCCACGCCTTCGGCGCCCCCGGTGAGCGCCTGCTCACCACCAGCCCCACCTTCGGCTACTACACCCCCTGCGCCCGCATGCAGGGCATGGCGATCGAGGCGATCCCCTACCGCCTGCCTGATTTCGACTTCCCCTTCGAAGCGATCCAGGCGGCCATGGGTCCATTGGGATCGGCGCCGGGCGCCCCGAGGATCCTGCTGCTCTGCAACCCCAACAATCCCACCGGCACCCGGCTGGCGCCGCAGCGGATCCTGGAGCTGGCGGCGGCGGTGCCGGACACCTTGGTGGTGGTGGATGAGCTCTATGAGGCCTTCACGGGCGACAGCGTGCTGCCCCTGCTACTGGCGGCTGGGGCAAACGGCGATCCCTTCGCTGCGGTGCCCAACCTGCTGGTGTTGCGCTCCCTGGCCAAGACGGCCGGCCTGGCGGGACTGCGCATCGGTTTCGCCATCGGCGCACCGGCCCTGGTGGAGCGGGTGGGCCGGGTCTGCGGCCCGTACGACATCAACAGCTTTGCGGTGACGGCGGCCCAGGCCGCCCTGGCTGACCAGGCCTATGTGGACGCCTATGTGGCCGAGGTGCTGCGCGCCCGCGACTGGCTCCTGATGCAACTGCGGCAGGCGGGGGTGCGCCACCACGCCGCCGGCGGCAACTACTTGCTGCTCTGGCCCCGTCGGCCGGCGGCGCACGTGGAGGCTGACCTGCGCCAGGCCGGAATTCTGGTGCGCTCCATGGCCGGCAAGCCGCTGATCGACGGCTCCCTGCGGGTCAGCCTGGGCAGCAGCGAGCAGATGGGCCAGTTCTGGCAGGCCTACCGGCGGATCGATGGGCTGAATGGACGCCTCAGGTAGGACGTCTCAGCGCAACACCTCGACCACCACCCCATCCCCCAGCGGCGGCACCAGGCTGATGGAGCGGCCACTGCTGCGGCGCACTGTGGCACCCGCCATCGCTTTGAGGAATGGCTCCACCGACCCCTGATCGCAGCCGGCAGGGGGCTTACCACTGTTGTACTGCACCGGAATCACCCGGCGGGCCTGCAGCTCCCGGGCCACTTCAGCCGCTTCCTGGCCCGTGTAGACCTTGCCGCCGCCGCCCACGCCGATGATCAGCACGTCCGGGCGTCCCAGCAGCACGCGGTCGGCGGGGCTGAGGCGGCCGGCGGTGCCGCCGAGGTGGGCGATGTCGAGGCCCCCCTGGCGCCAGCGCCAGAGGGTGGCGTTGCCGAAGCGGCGGCCTCCCACCCGGTCGTGGGGGGCGGCGATGCCCTCGATCTGCAGCCCGGCCAGCCGGTAGGAGCCAGGTTTCACCAGGAACTTGCCGCTGGCCACCGGCGCCCCTTCATCCTTCAGCAGGCTGCTGGCCAGGATCACATCGGCGCTGACCCGCGGCTCGCTCAGGCCGGCGGCGCAACCCACTGCCTGGAAGGGGTTTAGCAGCACCCGGGCGCCGCCCCCCTGGATCATCAGGGCGCTGTGGCCGAGGTTGGTGATCGTGACGCCGCCGCCCTTCTGGGCCATCGCCGGCAGCGGCAGGGTCAGTCCGGCTGCCAGGGCCAGACTGACCCCCACGCGCAGGCCGCTGGTGGTGGTCCCGCGCAGCGGC